>NZ_JAPCIV010000025.1:35819-84652 GCF_027707585.1 Aeromonas sp. QDB39
GCCCGTAGCTCAGCTGGATAGAGTACCTGGCTACGAACCAGGTGGTCAGAGGTTCGAATCCTCTCGGGCGCACCATATTGAAAGCAGTACCAAAAGTTTATGAGCGCCCGTAGCTCAGCTGGATAGAGTACCTGGCTACGAACCAGGTGGTCAGAGGTTCGAATCCTCTCGGGCGCACCATATAGAAGACAGCCTCGACCTCGGTCGGGGCTGTTTTTTTATATGGCCATGCCGCCGAAAGGGCTGACACCGCTCAGCTCTTGGTCTCCTCCCGTTTGGCTCGACAGCCGTCATCCGTCTCGGCCTCAGGCCAACAACCGCGTGACGAAGGCTCCTATGCCTGCATGACGCGCTACCCTGTCGCGAACCATTGCCCATCTCCTTATCCCCTTCATGCTCGCCCTGTTGCTGCGTATGGCTGCTTTACCTGAGGCAATACCTTTATTCCTCCTTTGTGATTGCAGGGCCCAGATGGGCGCAGAGGCGATTTGCGGGCAATAAAAAAGGATGCCGCAGCATCCTTCTTCATCCCCGTGGTGCGGGATCAGCTTTTCAGCCACTTGCGAATGCGGTTGGCATCGCCGACCGGGGTGCGTTTGCCCACCGAGTTGAGCAGCACTATGGCCAGCTCGCGGTTGTCCGGCTTGGCGCGCATCAGCAGGCAACGGCCCGCCTCGTCGGTAAAGCCGGTCTTGGAGAGGCGCACGTCCCAGTCCGGGTTCTTCACCAGCGGGTTGGTGTTGTTGAACATCAGGCTGTAGGCAGGGGTGCGAAAGCGCATGTCCTTGCTGGTGTCCTGGGTAAACTCGCGGATCAACGGCTGGCGATAGGCGGCGGCGATGAGCTTGGCCAGATCCTGGGCGGTGGAGACGTTGCGAGTCGACAGGCCGGTGGAGTCATAGAAGCGGCTGTTGCGCATGCCCAGCTGCTTGGCCTTGTTGTTCATGGCCCGCACGAAGGCGGGGCGTCCACCGGGATAGTGACGGGCCAGGGCCGAGGCCATGCGGTTCTCCGACGACATCAGTGCCAGGTGAAGGGCATCGCGGCGCGATACCTGGGTGCCCATGCGTACCCGCGAATAGGTGTGCTTGATGGCGTCTCTGTCGTTCTGATCGATGGTCAGGGTCTGGCCGAGATCCTGACGGGCATCCAGCACCACCAGTGCCGTCATCAGCTTGGTGATCGAGGCGATGGGGCGCACCCGGGTGGCATTCTTCTGGTACAGGGTCTTGCCCGTACCGACATCCATCACCAGCGCGCTGCTCGATTGCAGCTGCAGTTTGGCCGGGTTGGGGGCAGCCAATGCTGCTGGCAATCCCAGCAGTCCAACCAATGCATAAACCAGCGCCATAGCGCTAACCCGACACCGCATACTACCGACTCCATTCACGTCGAAAAAAAAGGCGCTAGATTCACTCATTTTTACCCTCGCTTGACAAGAGTGCCAGCGGGTAAATCGCCATTATTTAGCTAAAAAAAGGGCCATCTTGCGATGGCCCTGTGTATTTGTCTCAATCCCGTGGCGCACTGGCTTTGCGTTTGCTCAGCCAGCGCCAGATCAGCGCGATGAGACCGCCGACCAGCAGCACGATCGGCAGGCAGAGAATGATGCTGAGGAACTGGGACTGATACTCGGACGCCAGCTTGGTGTGGCTCAGGAAGTAGCCAAAGCCGACCAGCGGGCAGATCCACATGATGGAGCTGACCAGATTGACGATGAGAAAGCGCCCCTGAGGCAACTCGGTCGCGCCGACGATATAGGGGTAGGCGGTGCGCACGAAAGCGATGTAGCGGGCAGTGATCAGGGTCACGATGCCGTATTTGTCGAGCAGGTAGTACACCTTCTGCTGGTGCTTCTCTTCCACATGGGATAGCAGCCGGTGGTAGAGCTGGGTGTGGCCCAGGAAACGCCCCTGCATGTAGCCGAGCCAGGTGCCGACGAAGGTGGCCAGGATCAGCAGCGGGATCACCCCAAGGGAGAGCACGTCCTGATAGATAAGCACGCCGGTCAGGATCAACAGGCTGTCGCCAGGCAGAAAGGCGGTGGGGATGAAGCCATTCTCCAGCACCAGAAACGTCAATAACACGCCGCAGACCATGAAGGCCATCTTGGGATCGGATAGCGTCACCAGATCCTGATGCATAAAGGCGTGAGCCAGTTGGTAAAACTGCTCCATAGTTGCAAACTCCGCAGGTTAGCTGGGTTGATCAAGCAAGGGCATGGCCAGCACCTTGTCGATGCGCAGACCATCCATGTCAACAATTTCCAGTTGCCACTGTTCCAGCGTGACCAGATCTCCGGTCTGGGGAACGCGGCCAAGGAGCAGCATGATAAGCCCTCCGAGGGTGTGATAGTGATGTTTTTCTTCTTCCGGTAGCCGAACCAGTCCCAGACAGTCCTTCAGCTCAGGCAGCGGAATGAGGCCGTCGAGCAGCCAGCTGCCGTCGGTGCGCTGGAATGCCCAGTTGTCGTCGCCGTCCTCCTGCTGGAAGTCGCCGGCCAGGGTCTCCAGCAGATCCTGCTGGGTAACCAACCCCTGCAGCTCGCCATATTCGTCCACCACCAGCACCATGTGCTCGGAGTGGGTACGGAAGTGGTTGAGCAGCTCGAGGCCGTTGAGGGTCTCCGGCAGCAGGCTGCCATCCTGGGTTAGCGCCGCCAGATCGATGGGCTCTCCCTTGATGTAGGCGTGCAGCACCTTGCTGACGTTGATGATGCCCACCAGTTCCGACAGGCTGCCGTCACAGACCGGGAAGAAGCTGTGGCGATACTCCACCAGTCGCTGCAGATTCACCTCCAGCGGCAGGGCGAGGTCGAGATAACGGATGTCGCTGCGCGGCACCATCAGTGACGAGAGGCTGCGCTCGTCGAGGCGGAACACATTCCGTAACATGGTGTGCTCGTGATCCTCGATGATCCCGGCCTCGGAGCCTTCCACCAGCATGGCGTGGATCTCCTCCTGGGTCACGTTGGCGCCACCGTCCTGGCTGACACGCAGGATGCGCAGGCTGGCCTTGGTGGAGGCCGACAGCAGCCAGACGAAGGGGCGGGTGAGGGCCGCTAGCCACATCATGGGGCGGGCCACCAGACAGGCGATGCGTTCAGCGCTGAGCTGGCCGAGCCGCTTGGGCACCAGCTCGCCGATGACGATGGAGAGATAGGTGACCACCACGATGACCAATACGGTGGCGAGCAGGCTGCTGCTCTTGGGGGCCATGCCCCACTCCTGCAGCCAGAGCGCCAGTGGCTGGGCCAGCAGGGACTCGCCGTAGATACCGTTGAGCAGACCGATACTGGTGATGCCGATCTGCACCGCGGAGAGAAAATGGGTCGGATCTTCACTCAGTTTGAGGGCGATGGCGGCGGAGCGGCTCCCTTCGCTGACCATCTTGCTGAGGCGGGCCTTGCGCGCGGTGACGATGGCGATTTCCGACATGGCGAAGACGCCATTAAGCAAAATCAATCCAAACAGGATCAATATTTCCATACAGCAACAGCACTCCGAGTAGAAAAGATCGCTGGCAGTGTAATGAATTTGGGGGCGATGCGCTTGTGAAAGCGGGTGATTTGGCTCGCTAATTTTGCATGAAGAAGCGCAAAAAGCGTGGGGTGGCGGCGGGTGGGCAATAAAAAGCCCCCTGCAGGAGGGGGCTTCTACCAAGTCAAATCCGGCTTACAGCGCGGCGATCTCGGCCTGCTGGGCTTCCAGCTTGGTCAGCTGGAGACGGTAATCTTCCAGCTTCTCGCGCTCCTTGATGATGACCGCTTCCGGCGCCTTGGCGACGAAGGCTTCGTTGCCAAGCTTGCCTTCGATGCGGCCGCACTCGCCCACCAGACGGGCAACCTCTTTGGCCAGACGGGCCAGCTCGGCATCCTTGTCGATGAGACCGGCCATCGGGATCATCAGCTCGGTGGCACTGATCAATTTTTTGACCGACAGCGGGGCGGTTTCACCGGCCGCCAGTACGCGGATGGACTCCAGGCGGGCCAGCGACTTGAGGAAGGCCTCGTTGTCGGCTGCGCGCTGGGCATCCTTGGCATCGCACTGGAGCAGCACGTTGAGGGGCACGCTCGGCGCCACGTTCATCTCGGCGCGGATGTTGCGGATGCTGACGATGAACTCCTTCACCCACTCCTGATCCGCCATCGCGGCTTCGTCCACCTTGGCGGCGTCGAACTCCGGGAAGGCCTGAATCATGATGGTGTCGGCGTGCACGCCGGCCAGCGGGGCGACCGATTTCCAGATGGTCTCGGTGATGAACGGGATGATCGGGTGGGCCAGGCGCAGCAGGGTCTCGAGGACGCTGACGAGGGTGTGGCGGGCAGCGCGCTGCTCGGCCTCGGAGCCCTTGGTCAGTACCGGCTTGGTCAGCTCCAGATACCAGTCACAGAACTGGTTCCAGATAAATTCGTACAGCACGCCAGCCGCGATGTCGAAGCGGTAGGTATCGAGGGCGGTACGGAAGTCACGGATGGCCACTTGCAGCTGGGACTGGATCCAGCGATCCGCCAGGCTGAACTGCATCTCGCCACCGGCAAAGCCGCAATCCTGATCTTCGGTGTTCATCAGCACATAGCGGGAGGCGTTCCACAGCTTGTTGCAGAAGTTGTTGTAGCCATCCAGGCGCTTCATGTCCCAGTTGATGTCACGCCCGGTAGAGGCCAGCGCCGCCAGAGTGAAGCGCAGGGCGTCGGTACCGTGGGCCTCGATCCCTTCCGGGAACTGCTTGGCGGTACGCTTGCCGATCTTCTCGGCCATCTGCGGCTGCATCATGTTGCCGGTGCGCTTCTCCAGCAGGTCTTCCAGCGAGATGCCATCGATCATGTCGAGCGGATCCAGCACGTTGCCCTTGGACTTGGACATCTTCTGGCCTTCTTCGTCACGGATCAGGCCAGTGATGTAGACGGTCTTGAACGGGACTTGCGGCTGGCCGTTTTCGTCCTTGATGAAGTGCATGGTCATCATGATCATCCGGGCAATCCAGAAGAAGATGATGTCGAAGCCGCTCATCAGCACGTCGGTCGGGTGGAAGGTCTTGAGCGCCTCGGTGTTGTTCGGCCAGCCCAGGGTGGAGAAGGTCCACAGGGCGGAGCTGAACCAGGTGTCGAGCACGTCTTCGTCCTGACGCAGCACGGTCACGGACGGGATGCTGTGCTTGGCGCGCACTTCATCTTCGTTGCGGCCCACGTAGACGTTGCCGGCATCGTCATACCAGGCCGGGATGCGGTGACCCCACCACAGCTGACGGGAGACGCACCAGTCCTGAATGTCCCGCATCCAGGAGAAATACATGTTTTCGTACTGTTTCGGCACGAACTGGATGCGGCCATCTTCCACCGCCTCGATGGCGGTCTTGGCCATCGGCGCCACGCGCACGTACCATTGGTCGGTCAGCATCGGCTCGATGGGCACGCCACCGCGATCGCCGTAAGGCTGCTGCAGCACGTGATCCTTGATCTCGGCCAAGAGGCCCAGCTCGTCCAGCTTGGTGACGATGGCCTTGCGGGCGGCGAAACGCTCCATCCCGGCGAACTCGGTCGGCAGGGCGGCGTCATAGGCGGTGCTGGGGTTGCCGTTGCTGTCGACCACTTCGGCCTCGGCACGCACGTGGGCATCCAGGGTGAAGATGTTGATCATCGGCAGGTTGTGGCGTTTGCCCACTTCGTTGTCGTTGAAGTCGTGGGCCGGGGTGATCTTCACGCAACCGGTGCCCTTCTCCATGTCGGCGTGCTCGTCGGCGACGATGGGGATCAGACGATTCACCAGCGGCAGCAGAATGTGCTGACCGATCAGCGCCTTGTAGCGCGGGTCTTCCGGGTTTACCGCGACGGCGGTATCACCCAGCATGGTTTCCGGACGGGTGGTGGCGACGATCAGGTGATCCTGGCCTTCGGCAGTCTTGGCGCCGTTGGCCAGCGGGTAGCGCAGGTGCCACATGTGGCCCTTGATCTCGCGGTTTTCCACTTCCAGATCGGAGATGGCGGTGTTGAGCTTGGGATCCCAGTTCACCAGACGCTTGCCACGGTACATCAGGCCATCTTCGTAGAGACGGACGAACACTTCCTGCACGGCGGCGGAGAGGCCTTCATCCATGGTGAAGCGCTCGCGCTCCCAATCCACGGAGTCACCCAGACGGCGCATCTGGCGGGTGATGGTACCGCCGGACTCTTCCTTCCACTGCCAGATCTTGTCGATGAAGGCTTCCCGGCCGTAATCGTGGCGGGTCTTGCCCTCTTCTGCGGCGATCTTGCGCTCAACCACCATCTGGGTGGCGATACCGGCGTGGTCGGTACCTGCCTGCCACAGGGTGTTCTTGCCCTGCATGCGGTTGTAGCGGATCAGGGTATCCATCAGGGTTTGCTGGAAGGCGTGACCCATGTGCAGGCTGCCGGTGACGTTCGGCGGCGGGATCATGATGCAGAAGGAGTCTTTGCTGGTGTCGCCGTGGGGCTTGAAGTAACCCTGGGCTTCCCAGTGCTGATAGAGCGCCTGTTCGATGGCGTTGTGATTAAAAGTCTTTTCCATGGTCTCGCCGTATTCTGGATGGATGGATTCTGGTGTTGATTCGTCGTGGATCGAGGGTGGCACAGTCAGGGCTGCGCCGGATCCGGTGCGGCAAGGACGGGCTGATCCCTCATCTCGAGGGTGTGGCCTGCCTGGCGATAGTGCTTGTAGCGCTCGCGGGCTTGCTGCTTTTGCGTTTCGTCAGTGGGGACAAAATCTACCACTTGAGCGAAGTGTCCTGCAAACAAAGGTGTCTGTTTGGCCAGATTGATGAGGCGGGCATAGCGCCGCCGTGGCGGCTGATGGCCGATCTCCACCGGTGCCTGACCGCTCTCGCCCTGCAGCTGGTGCGGCACGAAGCGCTCCGGCGGCAACTGCCACAGCAGCTCGTCGAGGCGCAGGGCCTGCGCTTCGTCGTCGCACAGCAGGTAGAGATGGCCCGCCCCCCAGCTATCGGCTACGAGCTGGCAGGCGAGGCGTTCGACGGCCGAAGCCTGCGCGTCATCCTGCTCGCTCATCAGGTAAAAGGTCACTTGGCTCATCAGGTTGATCCCGTTTGCGGTGACGGACTATTGACCGCCGGTAAGGACGGGCAGGGGATATTCCTGCCAACCCTCAATGAAACAAGGAAGAGGCGGGCCTCTTCCTTGTGATTCAGGGTAACGCCATCCCGCTTGATGCACGCATCGAACGGGATAAAAGGGTTACTCCTTCTCTTCGATGACCACCCCTGACCGGTTCAGCAGGAACTGGGTCAGCAGGGGCACCGGACGCCCGGTGGAGCCTTTCTCCTTGCCACTCTTCCAGGCGGTCCCGGCGATATCCAGGTGGGCCCAGTTGTACTTCTTGGTGAAGCGTGACAGGAAGGCGGCGGCGGTGATGGTACCGGCCGGGCGGCCACCTATGTTGGCCATGTCGGCAAACGGACTCTCCAGCTGTTCCTGATACTCGTCGAACAGTGGCAGACGCCAGGCGCGGTCACCCGCCTGCTCGGAGGCGTTGAGCAGCTCGTGGGCCAGCGGGTTGTGGTTGGCCAAGAGGCCCGTGGTGTGGTGACCCAGGGCGATAATGCAGGCACCGGTCAGGGTGGCCACGTCGATCACGGTTTCCGGATCAAAGCGATCCACGTAGGTCAGCGCATCGCACAGCACCAGGCGGCCTTCCGCATCGGTGTTCAGCACTTCGATGGTCTGACCGGACATGGAGGTGAGGATGTCGCCCGGGCGATAGGCGTTGCCGCCCGGCATGTTCTCACAACCCGCCAGTACGCCGATGACGTTGATGGGCAGTTGCAGCTGGGCCAGGGCGTGCATGGTACCGAGCACGGAGGCGGCGCCACCCATGTCGTACTTCATCTCGTCCATGCCCTCGGCCGGCTTGATGGAAATACCGCCGGAGTCGAAGGTCAGTCCCTTGCCGACCAGCACGATGGGCTTGGCATCCGGATGACCCTTGTACTCGATGATGGCCATCATGGCTTCGTTGTCGGAACCGCGAGCCACCGCCAGATAGGAGTTCATGCCGAGCTCGGCCATCTCCTGCTCGCCGATCACCTTGGTGGTGATGTTGTCGAAGGCATCGGCCAGACGACGGGCCTGGGAGGCGAGATAGGCCGGATTGCAGACATTGGGCGGCATGTTGGCCACGTCGCGACAGACGCGCACCCCTTTCGCCACGGCCAGGCCGTGGGCGATGGCTTTTTCACCAATGGTCAGTTCCCGACGCGTCGGCACGTTGAATACCAGCTTGCGCAGCGGACGGCGCGGCTCGGCCTTGTTGGTCTTGAACTGATCGAAGCTGTAGAGGCCCGCCTTGGTGGTTTCTACCGCCTGGCGCACCTTCCAATAGGTATCCCGTCCCTTGACGTGCAGCTCGGTCAGGAAGCAGACCGCTTCCATGGAGCCGGTTTCGTTGAGGGTGGTGATGGTCTTGTTGATGATCTGCTTGTACTGGCGTTCGTCGAGTTCCCGCTCCTTGCCGCAACCGACCAGCAGCACGCGCTCGCTGAGCACGCCCGGTACTTGATGCAGCAACAGCATCTGGCCTGGTTTCCCTTCCAGGTCGCCACGGCGCAGCAGCGAACTGATGTAGCCATCGCTGATCTTGTCCAGTTGTTCGGCAACCGGAGAGAGGCGACGCGGCTCGAACACGCCGACCACGACGCAGGCACTGCGTTGCTTCTCAGGACTGCCACTCTTTACACTGAACTCCATGGAATCTCCTACATCCTAAAGACAAAAGGCACCTTTTATTGAATAATGCGGTGCTTGTTGGGGTATCAGAGGCGGAGCGAACAGGCACTGGCTCCGCAGTTCAAACTGGTAAAAATCCAATATACGGCCCTATTTTTCAGGCATTCGACTAAAAACACAAGTTTACTTGGGAATGACTGTGATCGTTTTCCGATATTTGTTCAGGGAAACCCTGAAAACCCAGCTGGCGGTATTATTCGTGCTGCTGCTCATCTTCGTCAGCCAGCAATTCATCCAGATCATCGGCGACGCCGCCGATGGTGAGGTGCCGACGCGCCTGGTCTCCACCCTGCTGCTGCTCAACCTGCCCAACATGGCCCTGTTGATGCTGCCCATCAGCCTGTTTTTGGCCATCTTGTTCGCTCACGGGCGCCTCTACGCCGAAAGCGAGATGACGGTGATGCATGCGGTGGGCTTCAGCCACCGTTTCGTGATGTGCAGCGCCATGGTGCTGGCCTTGCTGACGGCGGCCGTCGCCGCCTTCAACACCGGCTGGGTGGCCCCGCAAGCCAAGGAGCGCGAGTACCAGGTGATCGACGAGTTCAAGGCCGATCCGGGGATCTCCTTCCTGCAGGCCGGCCGCTTCATGGAGCTCGACAAGGGCCGCCTGGTGGCTTACATCCAGGATCTCAACGACAAGGGCTCCAAACTGCAGAAAATCTTCGTGTTGCAGCGCTCCCAGGATGGCAAGCCGCCGTCGGTGGTGGTGGCGACCGAAGGGGTGGTCACGGTCGACAGCAACGGTCTGCAGTGGTTGACCCTGAAGGATGGCTCCCGTTACGAGGGGCACTTCAATACCCGCCAGTTCCAGATCTCCGAGTTCGACGAGTACAGCCTGGTGATCCGCCAGCAGGAGATGGAGCGCTCCAACCGCAAGGCGGCGGCCAAGCCGACCATGGAGCTGCTGGGTACGCAGGACAACCAGCTGATGGCCGAATTGCAGTGGCGCCTGTCGCTGCCGCTCTCCATTCTGGTGCTGACCTTCCTGGTGGTGCCGCTGGCGCGGGTCAACCCCCGTCAGGGCCGCTATGCCAAGCTGTTGCCGGCCATCCTGCTCTACCTCTCCTACTTCCTGCTGCTCAGTGCCGCCCGCTCTGCCATCGACAGCGGCCGGCTGCCGCACTGGCCCGGCATGTTCCTGGTGCCGCTGGTCTATCTGCTGCTGATCGGGTTGCCGCTCAACCTGCAGGGCACCAGCTGGTGGAACGGGGTCAAGACCCTCTATTTCAAGAGAAAATCGGCATGATGTTGCCATCTGGGAGTCTCTACTGATGTTTGGCATTCTCGATAGACATGGCGATCGGGTCATTTTGATGTCGCCCCCGTTCCATACGTCTGTATTTGAGGAAAAAATCAGCATGCTGCTGCAACAGGGGGGTCTCTGCTGATGTTTGGCATTCTCGATAGATATATCGGCCGGGTTATTTTCATGTCGGTCCTGCTGTGCGAACTGACCCTGGTCGGGCTGGCGGCGCTCATCAAGTACGTGGAGCAGCTGAAGTCGGTGGGGGAAGGCAACTACGACATGCTCAGCGCCCTCTACTATGTGCTGCTCTCCATGCCGAAAGAGGCGGTGCTCTTCTTCCCGCTGGCGGCCCTGCTGGGCGGCCTCATCGGTCTGGGCCAGCTGGCGACCAGCTCCGAGCTGGTGGTGATGCAGGCGGCGGGCCGCTCCAAGATCAGCATAGTGATGGCGGCGCTCAAGACTGCCATCCCGCTGATGATCCTGGTGGGGCTGATGGGAGAGTACGTGGCCCCCATCGCCAAGCGGATGGCGGACGACATCAAGGCGGGCGCCCTGTCTGAGGGGCGGCTGACCGTGTCGGCTTACGGGGTGTGGGCCCGCGATGGCAATAACTTCGTCAATATCAACGGGGTGCGCAACGATGGTGCGCTGACCGGCATCACCCTTTACCGTTTCACCCCGGAGCGCAAGCTGATCGATATCCTGCAGGCGCAGGAAGGGGTGTTCGAGCAGCATCACTGGCTGCTCAAGCAGGTACAGGTGACCCGCTTCGATGACCCCAGACAGATCATGAGCGAGACCCAGCCCCAGATGGAGTGGAGCTCAGAACTCACACCCAAGCAGCTGGGGGTGGTGAGCATTGATCCTGAAAACCTGCCGGTGGCGGGACTGCTGGATTACATCGGCTATCTGGATGCCAACAAGCAGGATGCCGGGCGCTACAAGCTGGAGATGTGGCGCAAGTTGCTGTCACCGCTCTCGGTGGTGGCCATGATCCTGCTGGCCTCCTCCTTCATCTTCGGCCCGCTGCGCTCGGTCAGCATGGGGGCGCGGATGCTGATGGGGATCATGACCGGCTTTGCCGTCTACGTCAGCGATCGGGTGTTTGGCCCCATCAGCCTGGTGTATGCGGTACCGCCGATCCTGGCAGCCATCGCACCGAGCCTGCTGTTTGGTGGTATCTCTTTCTATATCCTGAGCCGCAAGCAGTAGCGGCCTGAAGAGCGGTGGCGCTGCTGACAAAAGGCGGCCATCGCTCCTGCTGCACTGCTGTTCGGTGGTATCTCCTTCTATATCCTGAGTCGTAAGCAATAAGCGTATCGGTCAGCAAAAAGGGCACCCTCGGGGTGCCCTTTTTCGTTGCTGCCACAGGATCAGCGATTGAGCTGTTCCAGGTTCTCTTGCTTGCCGAGCACCACCACTTCACATTCGGACCAGATGTCCTGAAACGCGCGGGGTGACTTGTGGTTGAACAGGCAGAGCAGGTTGCCGAGGCCGAAGGCCGCCGTGGCCAGCCGGATCAGGGCCTGGGTGATGCGAATGTTGCTGCCGTCGGCATTCTGGATGCGCAGACGCCAGGCCCGCATGCCGATGGTCTGACCAGCGCGGGTCCAGAACCAGGTGTAGAAACCACAGATGATGAAGGCGAGCCAGGCGCTGTAGATGGGGCTGGTCAGCAGCCAGGCGGCGTCCTTGCCTTCGGGCACGGTCGCCATGCCGGTTGCCAGCAGCAAGTGTGCAACTCCCATCCCGATAAAGCCGGCGATGATCAGCAATGAGATGACCACCAGATAGTCATAGAGCAGGGCGCCGAGCCGGCGCAGCAGGCCGGCAGAAGGGGAGCGCGCAGTCGCGGGAGGGGTCGGTGTCGGTTGGACGGATTTACGCTTGGCCATCGTTTTTATTCCATTAATATGATGCGGGCATTCTATGTAACTGACCCAACATCGGCAAGGCGTTGAATAAATGAGCAAACAACTGTGAGAGCAAGAAAAACACCTTGCATGCCCAAGCGCCATTCGTATAATCCCTCGCAGTTGCCCGGGTGGCGAAATCGGTAGACGCAGCGGATTCAAAATCCGCCGGTGAATAACCGTGTCGGTTCGAGTCCGACCCCGGGCACCATTCTTGAATTTCATGTCGTATCATGACATGGCTGAAACCCGCATAGTCTAAGGCTGTGCGGGTTTTTTGTTATGTCCTGTCGTATCATATAGCCTCATAACATACCCCCATCGTTGGGGGTACATCTGGGGGTATCAGTCCAGGTGGGGGTAAAAAGTACCCCCACAGGTCACTAGCCCGCGCCGTTCCTGGCCCGCCGAGTGTCCATCTTTTGTCCCCAACATGTGATAAGTACCCCCAGCAGAGACGGGAGATACCCCCATGCCGCTATCCGATATCACCGCCCGGCAGGCCAAATACACTGGCAAGCCTCAGAAGCTCTCTGATGAGAAGGGGTTATTCCTGCTGGTCAACCAGTCCGGTAAATATTGGCGGCTCAAGTATCGTCACGGCGGCAAAGAGAAGACGCTGGCTTTAGGGGTCTATCCTGAGGTGTCACTGAAAGAGGCGCGAGCCAAACGAGATGAGGCTCGTCGACTGATTGCTGAAGGTGTGGATCCGGGCCTCGTCAAAAAGCAGAGCAAGATCGCCAACAAGCTGGCTAGCGAGAATAACTTCGAAGCACTGGCGCGGGAGTGGCACCATAGCCAGCTTGCCCTGTGGAGTCCTGGTCACGCCACCCGGGTAATTGAATCTCTGGAAGTTGACGCCTTCCCTGACCTGGGGATTGTCCCTGTTACCGAACTGACTGCCCCCATGATTCTGGAGGCCCTACGGAAAGTGGAGAAACGGGGCGCAACTGAAACAGCAGGACGGATACTGCAACGGATCAGCGCGATCATGCGCTACGCCATTCAGACTGGACGAGCCAGCTACAACCCGGCCCAAGACCTGAAAGGGGCACTCAAGGCCACCAAGCAGGAGCACAGACCCGCTTTGCCCCGTTCTGAGCTGCCAGAGTTCTTCCGCCGTTTGGAAGCTGAGCCACTTAATCCGGCGACTCGTCTTGCCCTCCATCTGCTGATGTTGACCATGACCCGCCCTGGTGAAGTGCGCTTTGCGCGTTGGGATGAGTTCGATATGGAACGGGCAGAATGGCGGATCCCTGCTGCGCGGATGAAGATGCGAACCGAGCACCTTGTCCCCCTTTCTCGTCAGGCGTTGGCCGTGCTCGATGAGCTGCGCCAGCTGACAGGCCATTGTGAGTTGCTATTCCCGAGCGAGCGCAAACTGACCAATCCCATGAGTGAGAATACCTTGAGCTACGCCATGGGACGGATGGGCTACAAAGGGATTGCCTGCCCTCACGGATTCAGGGCGTTGGCCTCTACCACCTTGAACGAGGAAGGCTTTGATCCGGACGTGATAGAGCGTCAGCTTGCCCACGCCGAACGCAACAAAGTGCGGGCGGCCTATCACCGGGCTGAGTATCTTGACGACCGGCGCAAGCTGTTGCAGTGGCTTGCCGATTTCTATGACTCGCAACGGGGTAGCAATGTGCTACCAGTGAATTTCAACCGAGTGGGTTAACAACTTTGCTGGGGCTGATGCGAGAGCGCAAACCGTTCGGGCCTTATCCGGCAATTTAGAACAAGGCAAGTGTATAGAGGCAACATCATGACAAATGAAATATTTATTCCTCTTGAGTATTGCACCCCTTCTCGTGCGGCAAGATTGTTGGGGTGTGAACTTGAAGATATTTTCCACTGGTATGAGATTGGCGCTATTAAATTGTTTTTGAAGCTTGATGAAGATAGTGAATGGCCTTCTGGTGGAAGTGGGTTTGTCTGTAATAGCATATATTTTGATAGTGATATACTTGGTAAGGTATGTTATCAAGGTGAGAATGGTACGGTAGTAGATGAAGAATTCATCGGTGTTGGTAATGGAACTTTACATGGTCACGGTACTGACGTCATTTTTCTTCTCTCTGATGAATTTAACACTGATGAACTAGATACTGATGAAATCAATAAATATAGTGATATTTGTGCTGATGCTGTTGAAGAAGATGATACAGAAGTCGATTATCATAATGTATGGATAAAATTGGATAAGTATGACCCGCCAACAATTAAAGAGAGCGATACGCCAGCGGAGAGACAAGCTAAGCACGAGAGTGTCAAGAAATTCGACTATATAAGCTATAGGGTTTGGACCTCTGGTTTTCATGAGGTTGAAATCCCATATTCCTACCTAAGAGCTGGTTTTAAAGATGGGTTTGAAAATATAGTAATGGCTGACACTATTAGTTTGAGGGTTAATATTGGTGGTAGTTATGTTTATGTAAATAATGCTCGTATTGAAGATTGTGAATCCCTTTTTAGAGTTTGCAATGATGACTTATTGAGAATAAAAGAGAGCATTTCTTCTGGTAATGCGCTAAATAAATATGCTCGTAATACAGCGCCTCCTAATCAAAATATCTATTCAGATGTAGATGCTCCCGTACGAGTGACGGAAAGACAGAGCAATGCCATCGTGGATTTGCTGAAATCCCTCGGTTATACCCCAGCTGAGTTAAAAGGCAGTACAGAAGCGTTACAGCAAAAAATAACTCGTAACGGGCATAGCAAACAACTGAGTAGCCTGACAGCTAAAACTCTGAGAACTTGGCTAAGTAGAGGTGATGGTCGCTAAGGAAGTTATTCCATAACTTCCGGTAATTTTCTATAACTTCCCCACACATATCTCCTCTCATGGTTTGATAGCTCCTGACATCACAAGACACATCGAGGGCTATCAAATCATGTCATTACATGCATCATCTGAATTACCCAAGGAAGGTTTCGTAAGGGTCGGTACGCTGGCGAAATTGCTGGGGATCGCCGTGGTGACGGTTTGGCGTTGGACTGCTAACGGAAAATTACCCCAGCCGGTGAAATTGTCCGAGCGAGTGACAGCTTGGCGGGCTGAAGACATCCGGGATTGGATGAACGCCCAGGGTAGAGCGGCCTAGAGTGTGAACATTGCAGCAAAAGAAAGGGCTGCCTGAAATACAGTACAGCCCTGACCAATCCGCTGGCGCTTCATCGCATCATCACATGCTCGGCAAGCCAGCCAACCACCGACGTTAGGATAACTCCGTTATGAACTTTTCACCATATGGGCTCACCTCCCAGGGCGAAGCCTTGCCCAAATTCCCCGTCAGGGCGTGCAAAATGATATTGCATGACACGATCCGACACGGTACGATCTTACCCGTTGGGGCTACTAACCCCAACATTACTACTTCCGAGAGCGGTCACCCGCAGCCGACAATTAGCGGTTTTTTTGTGCCTGCCATTTGGGCTACTACCCCAGGCAATCGCACAGACAAACTTCACATTCACGCCGATCACGGCGGGAGTGTACCCGCTTTTGCGGTATGGTTGAGAGGCCCCAATAAGTCCGCAAGGACGAATAAGGCCCGCCTTCTCTCGGAGGTAGTTGATGCCATGCCGCACCCCCATTTGCAGCATGGCCGACTCACTAAACCGAGAGATATTGGCCATGGTCTACACCTTCTTGATCGCCCCAAGCGTCTGCCGTCTGGCAGATCTACACCGTATCCGCACCATTTCCGCCGTTGCCAGCAACGAAGCACAAGCCCGCTCTGCTCTGCCCGGTCTGCCCCTGGTGTTTTTGTCCCGTACCCCGAGCAAGGGGGCCGTAGCATGAAACGCACCATTCGAACTCGCCAGGTTATCCAAGCTGAAGCTCTGTTTGAGCAGTCTGCAATGCTCGCTTCTGCTTTGAGCTGCATCTGTGAGTCCAATACCGAGAGGATGCTCTATTTGGAGCTCTCCGACCTGTTGCATCCATTGCAGACCCAACTTGATGAATTGGAGGCGTGCTGTGCCGGGACACCGCTGGAGGAACCTGCTGAACGGATCAATCGTTATGCCTCCGTCCTACTCAAGGTACTCAATGGAAATCAGTCCCATATCGAGCCGTGTGTGATCAGTGTGTTGCTCGCCCCAGTCATTGCGGAGTTTGAGGCTGTCGAGCTGGCCAAGCTCAGGGAGGGTGTATGACCTATTACGCATGGGCTCCAGCGGCCCAACAACCCACATTCATGGGCCCAGCCAACCCCAAGACAGGCAAACGCTCACAAGCGGGCAGCCTGAGCGCCTTTGCCAGCCGTCGGCAGCGCGATGAGTTCATTGCCAGCACCAGCGGTATGGCGGGGGTCGTTACAGCCAAACAGGCCCGCCAGCTGAAGGCTGGGTTGGATGAACGCGCTTTCAATGAGCTGGTGACCGTTCTGGTGGGGGGTGATACATGAGCCAGGCAACATTCGTTTCTGACGTGGCCGCCGCGGCCTGTGGCCACTGGCCCGAACTGCTGGCCAATCTGGGTGTGACGGTACCGCCACGTAAGCAGCATGGACCTTGTCCGGCTTGTGGTGGGAAAGACCGCTTTCGGCTCGATGACAAGGGCGGGCGCGGTACCTGGATTTGTAGCCAGTGTGGTGCGGGTGACGGGCTGGATCTGATCCGCCGTGTCACCGGTAAGTTGCCGAAGGATGCTGCGGAACTGGTGGCGGGGGTGCTTGGCATTTCCCATGTTGCCATATCAGAAGCAGATCGAGAGCAATTGCAGCAGCAACAGCGCGCGCAGGCTGATGTAGAGCAACAACAGCAGCAGATTAAGCGCCAGAAAGCCGCCAGACGCGCTGCAGATATCCTGCGCGACTGCAAGCCTGGCCAATCCCCTTATCTGTCACACAAGCGCTTGAGCTGGCCCGGTGGGCTGTTGAATAGCTCCCTGATCCGGGTGGGGGAAGAGGCGTTCCCCGCTGGCTCCCTGGTGGTGCCGCTCTACAGCGAGACCGGCGAACTGGTGAACGTACAGCTGATCCGCCATGACGGGGTGAGGCACTACCTTGCCGGTGGCCAGAAGCAGGCTGCCTGCCACCGGATCCCGGGTAGTGCCCTGGTGGCGATTTGCGAGGGCTATGCCACCGGGCTATCAGTGCATCTGGCGACCGGTGCGACAGTCTACTGCGCCATGGATGCGGGTAACTTGCTGGCCATCGCTCAGGTGGTGAGGGGGATGGACGGACCCTTGCAACCGTGCCGGTTATGGCTTGCCGCCGACAACGATGCCACCAAGACGGGCAACCCGGGCAAGACCAAGGCCGAGCAAGCCGCTGCTGCAGTGGGGGCTGTGGTAGCACTACCGCCCACTGCAGGCGACTGGAACGACTACCACCAGGCCCATGGGCTTGAAGAGACCAAGAGAGCCATCATGAGCCAGATTGAACAGATCCAGCAGCAAGGCGCCAGCCAGAAGGAAGGGCCGCGAGCCGAAGTGATCCCATTGCATTCTGTGCCAGATGTGCAAGGCGAGCAGGATCAACCAATTGATGGTGAGGAACTGCCAGAGGGCTATGAGATCAGGGATGGTATGCTCTACGTGCATGAATGGGTGGGCTCGGGGCAGAACGGCAGGCAGGAGGAAACCCTGATTTCCCCTGAGCTTAGGGTGGTTGCCGAAACTTCTGATGAGGCGGGGTATGGCCAAGGGCGCTTGCTGGAGTGGCAGGATCGTGCTGGCCGTACCCGGCAATGGGCGATGCCGGTCAGCATGTTGGTCCACCGTGGTGGCCAGGAGGCGCTGGCGTCCTTACTCAATGGTGGCTTGCCCTTTGTGAACCTCAAGAAGCTCGACAAGTTGGCGGTCTATCTGATGATGAGTCAACCCGAGCGGCGGGTGACCTGTGTTGAACGTACCGGCTGGCACGGCAAAGCCTATGTGCTGCCGGGTGGGGGAATCGGGCCGGATGCTGAGCAGGTGATCCTGCAATCGGCCGGCTATCTGAGTAGCGACTTCACCAGCTCGGGGGAGCTGGCCGACTGGCAGCGCCAGATCGCTGCTATGGCCGTGGGTAACTCCCGCCTGTGCTTTGCCTTGTCGCTGGCCTTCGCCGCCCCCCTGTTGTCACTGGTGGGGCTGGAAGGTGGCGGTTTCCACCTCAAGGGCGAGAGTACCGATGGCAAGTCCACCATCATGAAGGCCGCCGCCAGCATCTATGGCCAGCCCGATCGCTATTGTCACACCTGGCGGGCAACTGGCAACGCCATCGAGGGGATCGCCAGTCGGCGTAACGATGCCTTGTTGTGCCTAGATGAACTGGGCGAGTTGGATGGGCGTGAGGCCGGACAAGTGGCCTACATGCTAGCGAATGGCCAAGGCAAGGGCCGCAGCAAGCAGGATGGTGAGCTAAAAGAGCGCAAGGCGTGGCGGTTGCTGTTCCTCTCCACGGGTGAACTATCCCTAGAAGATCACGCCGCCGAAGCGGGTAAGCGTACCCAAGCCGGGATGGAGGTGCGGACCATCCAGATCCCGAGCAGTACCGGTAAGCACGGTGCATTTGAGGTGCTGCACAACCAACCGGATGGGCGCGCCTTTGCCGATGCCCTCAATGAGGCCTGTAAGCACGAATACGGCACCGCATTTCGTGCCTACATTGAGACCTTGGCAACGGGGCTGGACGCATACAAGGAGCGGCTGAAGGCGGAGATCAAGCGGCTGGCCGTCGAGCTGACCCCAACGGGGGCCGGTAATCAGGTTGGGAGGGCTATCAATCGCTTTGCCATAGTGGCCGCAGCGGGTGAGCTGGCCACTGAACTGGGGCTCACTGGTTGGCCCCAGGGTGAAGCGACCCGCGCCGTGCGGGTATGCCTCAAGGCGTGGCTGGATGAACGGGGGCACCTGGGCAACAAGGAAGACAAGGCCACCCTGGATCAGGTGCGCGGTTTTGTGGTTGCGCATCAGCATAGCCGCTTTGCCGACTGGTTCGACCCCAACCACCGTCCGGCCAATATGGTCGGTTATCGCAAGAAGGAAGCCGATGGAGTGAGTTTCATTGTGCTGCCCCCTGGTTGGAATGAGATCACCCGAGGTCGGGATCCCAAGCGGGTGGCCCAGCTTTGTTTGGAGGCGGGTTATCTGTTGCCCTCGAATGATGGCAAACGAGCCCAGCGCAAGATCCGCCTGCGGGATGGCGGCGCAACGGTCTGGATTTACATGCTGACCGAGAGAGTGCTGGCTGATGAGGCCGATGGGCCGGAAGACGAATAGCCAGCCAGAAGAAAACAAGGGGTCGCCATCGTGCGGCCCTTTACTTTTTGTTGTTGTTCATGATATTCGCGCATGTGCGCGCACAGGGAAGATTTAAGAAAAAGTATGGGAACAGTGGGAACAAGATAGATAAATGACCTTCAAAGCCTTATCCAGCAAGTGATACTAATGTTCCCACACTCACAGAATTTAGTGGGAACAGATTGGGAACAGTGGGAACAAGTCGGAAATGTTCCCAACCCTTGTTCCCTTTGTTCCCACACCTTCCTGCGATCATGGGAACAGAGAAACCCAGTCATGGTGCGGGTTAGCGAGAAATGTTCCCATGTTCCCACTGTTCCCATCGTTTTTACATCACACATGTGTGCGTGCGCGAATAGCAAAAATGGTGGTTTTGTGTCAACTCCTTTCTCTGGCCGGCCGTGTTTAGGGCTTGCAGTTTCCCTCCCATGCTGGTGTTGCCAGCCGCGCCCGCGCCCCGCAGGGCCGACGCTTATGCCGAAGAGGACGAAGGACTCAAGCGCATAAGCAAAGTCGGTCACTATGCGTAAGTTTTCGCCCACTCATTTTCGCTTTTGGGGTAGCGTGGAATGAGAGTAAGCAGGGGGAGGCAGGTCAGGTATGGCGGGATGTCAGTTTGCACACATTGACGGGTATGCACGACAAGGCGGGAAGACAAAGACGGGGCGGGTACTGTCAGCCCAGCAGATAGCGGATGAGGCTGAGCGTAAACCCGGTGCTCATCCACATGTGAAAGAGCCTAATCCGCCGATCCTACGGTTTGGGGTTATGCCATCGGAGGCAGTGCAGCAGGCCATGGCATGGGCGGAGCAGGCCGTTGACCCGCGAGGGCGTAAGCTGAGGATTGACGGACTGTGTTTAGGGGCTGGCGTGGTCAGTGTCCCGGAGAACCTGCCCGATGAGCTCTGGCCAAGGTATCGTGACGCCATGATTGGGTATCTGAAAACAAAGCATGGCGACAGGCTGAAATCGGTAGTCGAGCATGTTGATGAGCCGCATCGGCACATCCACTTTTACCTGGTACCGCAGCCAGGCGAATCATTCGGTGCTGTACATCCTGGGGTTGCGGCGGCGCGGGCCTCAGCTGCTCGAGGGGAGCGAAAGGGTCTGCAACGTCTCGCGTTCAATCAGGCCATGAGAGCTTGGCAGGACGAGATCCACATTGTGTCCGCGGACTTTGGGCTTGCCAGGATCGGCCCGCGTCGGCGGCGACTACCGAGGGAAGTGTGGAACGCGGAGCAGCGTGCTTTGTCTGCCCATGCTGCGCTCATTAGTGCAACGAAGCCGAAAGGGCCAACCATGGGGAAAATCAACCAGATCATCGCCATGCAAGAGGTTGAGCACCGAACCGGGTTGTTGGGGCGGGGCGCTCCGCTCTACACCGAGGAGCAGCTACTGGCCGCGACGAAGGCTGCTGCACTGTATGGTGCTCGACACATGGCCGATCAGCGTCAGGACTTACTGGAGGCGGTGATCCTGCGAACCTCTGAGATTGAGGCCGCAGAGAGTCGGCTGGCCGAACTGGCCACCCAGGAAGCCGCAACTGCGCTCCGGTTGGCTGAGGCTGCCGAGAGAGTAAAGGAAGCCAACTGCAAGGCTCAGGCACGCATAGACGCTTCTTTGCTGCAGGCCGAGCAGGCGGAGGCAATGGCAATACGGGCCGAACGCTGGGCCAAGCAGGCCGTCACTGCCATGGAGGGTCGAATGAGAGAGATTTTGTCCCCCATCCTTGCCGCATTTACGGCGATCCTTCGCGACCCCAAGGCAATAGAACCCAAGGTCGAAGCAGATGCCGCGATTGCAGCGTTGGCGGAGCTACAGCCTCTTGCCACAGAGATCCAGCAAGCACTCTATCCCGTCGCAAAAGCAGTCAAAAAGACCCATAAAGTTAACCAAGCACTTGGGCTTGACCTTCATCCGTAACGACCTGATTACCAATAGCCATTAAGGGGTAATTCCCCTCAGTCCAGCTGAAATATCCAACTCCACCAGTGTGTCCGCCCTGGATACACTGGCCGCTGCTCACATTTCGCTTGAAACCGCCGCATCATCTCTCATAGCGGAGACAGTCATAACCGCCATTGTGTAACGCCATTACACAATGGCGGTGGCTCGTCTCCCTGCGTAAACCGTTGCAACCTCCATAAAGTAACCAACAGCAGGAGTGCATGATGACCAACCAAGTGTTCATTGAGCGTAAGCGTCTGACCGTACTAATCGGCTGTCGCTACGACACGATCGACCGCATGGTTGAGCGTGGAGAATTACCGCGCCCAATTCGCCTCGGTCGCAATGGCCGGTATCGCTTCATTCGTGCCGAAATTGAACCCGCGTTAAAGCTACATGGGATCGATCTGGCGAAGCTTGAAGCCGCCCATGCTGAAAGTGCTGTCTGATCATGCCAATCACCACGACACATGACCGAGGCGGGATCTTCCAGCCTGGCTCGACCTGGTTAACGATTTGCCAGGCTGTGTGTGGTGTATTGCACATAGCAGGACCGCTTTCTCCTGAACAGGCTCGATTGCTACTTACGATCTTCCGCAAGGAACTGGCGAAAGCTGCCCTACCGGCTCAATCCGAGGCTAGGTTAGACCCTTGGCACTACCTTACCGAACACTCCAGAGGGGTGGTCGTCTTAAGTGCTTCAGGTCAAAACATCTTGCGGCAGCAGCCTAGCCGAACCGCCCAAACCCTCGTCAAGAACACCATCAACCACTGGAGAGAAAACCATGAGCAAGCCGCTTAATCATGGCGCCATTTGCGGTCGTATTTTTGCCGCCATGCCCAAGCTTACCCCGCAACAGGAGGCCGTGTTGCTGGATAACCTGGATGGCATGACCAAAAGCGAACTAAGTGAATATGCCTCTAATGCCAGCGAGCTGGCAAAGACCCCTCTTCACCTGCGTGAAGAAAAGATGCTGCTGAGTTTGTCGCAGCAATTTGGCAGGGGATCTACTGGCCAGCCAGGTGTGATGAACTTCACGGCCGAAAACATGGATCGTCTCACTGCTGAACTGAAGCACCTGACCGAAACAGATTGCTGAATTGAACCCGATTTGGAGACCAGAAATGCATAACATCACAAATTTAGTCCAGGCAGCCCAACAAGCGCACCTTGAATATATGGGGTGGCATGATGGCGAGCATCGGTTGCTGACTTGCATCAGCGCATCACGTATCGATGAGATCAAGCAGGATATCCAGAGAGGGCGTGAGCTCCGCCGCACAGCGATTGCCCAAGGGAAGACGTCTGGAAAAGAGTACCGCCAGCTCTCAACTCATATCTCGTCACTTGAGGGTGAGTTGGCTGACATGGCGGTCGTTACCGAAGAGTTGGAAGATGGTGCATTTGAGCGCTCATGCTCTGGGCAGGCGTTGTGGCGCCATCACCTTAAGGAACGTTCCGCCCTTGCCCAAACCTATCTGGATGAATTGATCGCCAGTGATTTTGATGAAGCCCGCGAGGCCCTGGCTCCAATCTTGCCAATGCTGGCCAGATTAGTGTCCAGAGGTAAACAGAAGGCGGACATCGGCTCATTCTTGCAAGATGACACCAGTACTGTATTCACTCCCTCTGGCCTGATAGCTCCGGCAGAAATCCACCCGCTCGATATGGTGAAATCATTGGTGAATGAGTTGCTTGAGCCAATTTGGAGAGATACCGATCCGGAACTGGATCCTGTGGTCATGGACGAGATTAAGCGTATTCCTCCGAGCAATCTGATCCGTCTTGATTTGGTCGGCAGTCCATCTGCAAAAAGTAGCGCTCGTGCAAAACAGGCTTTGCGCCAGCAGAAAGCGGAAGAGCCTAAATCTGCGGTACAGGCAAGCCGTGATAACTGGTCGCCGGAGGCAATGCTGAGCAGAGCTAAACAGCTAAGTGAGTTGTGATTGTCCCAATAACCATTACAGAGCAAGGGGCATTCCAAATCGTGGTTACCCCTTGTTAAAAACCAACAGTTAAATCAATGGGTAAGAACAATGAGCTCTCTCAAACTTCAAATCCTGCTCGGGGCGGTCGACAAGCTCACCGCCCCCCTCAAAGCTGTTAGCGGCCAGAGCCGCCTGACCGCCAAAGACCTGGTCGACGCGAAAAATCGCATCAAAGAGCTGGAAACCCAAAGCGGCCAGATTGAAGGCTATCGCACCCTGGGCCGCCAGATTGGCGCCACCCGGGCCCAGCTCACCCAGGCCCAGCGCGACGCCCAGCAGATGGCCCAACAGCTCGCCCAAGTAGAACGGCCCACCAAGGCCATGACCCGCGCCATGGAACAGGCCAAGCAGAAGGTGCGCGACCTCTCCCAGCAAGAGCGCGAAATGGTCGCCCGCCACGGCAGCTTGAAACGCGCTATGAACGAAGCTGGCATCAACACCAAGCAGCTCGGCGAGCACCAGCGCCGCCTCAAGACCGATCTGGCCGCCGCCAACGGCCAGCTTGACCAACAGCGCTCCAAACTGGGCCAACTGGCTGACCAGCAAAAGCGCCTCAACCAAGTTAAGGCCAGCTACCGCCAGACCCAGGAGCTACGCGGCCAGCTGGCAGGACATGGCGCTGCTGCGCTTGCCACTGGAACCGCCATGGGCCTAACCACCATTAAGCCGGTGATCGAGTTTGCCAAGGCTGAAACAGCTGCCGTCGATCTCAAAGTCACCATGATGGGCAAAGGCGGAGTGGTAAATAAAGACTTTCAAGCGATCAGCAATCTGGCGACCCAGCTAGGTAATAAGCTGCCGGGTACCACAGCTGATTTCCAGAACATGATGAACACCCTGAGCAAGCAGGGTATGACTACCAAGGCTATCCTTGGCGGCTTGGGGGAAGCAACAGCCTATCTGGGTGTGCAGCTCAAAATGCCATATGACCAGGCAGCGCAATCAGCCTCAAAGCTGCAAGATGCCACCAGAACAACCGAAAAGGACATGATGGGCCTGATGGATGTAATCCAGAGGGCAAACTACCTGGGGATGGATATAGGCAACCAGGAGGCGGCCTATGCCAGCTTGTCGCCGATCCTGAACTTGATAAAGAAAGACGGTCTCGATGCCGCCAAGGCACTTAGTCCGCTGCTGGTCATGGCTGACCAGGCAAGCATGGGTGGTGAAAAAGCAGGTAACGCCTATCGCAAGGCGTTCCAACGCAGCATGAATGCCAAGAATATGGATAAGGCCAACGACCTGCTGAAAGGCAATGGCATAAAACTCGACTTCACCGATGGTAAGGGCAATTTTGGCGGGTTGGATAAGATGTTCGCTCAGCTTGGCAAGCTCAATAAGTTGAGCGAACAGAAGCGGCTGGCCGTGTTCAATCAGGTGTGGGGTGACGACAGTGAAACCCAGCAGGTGCTCACCCTGATGATGACCAAAGGCTTGGCGGGGTATAACGAGACCATCGCCAAGATGGAGGCACAAGCTTCGTTGCAGGAACGGGTAAATGCCCAGCTGGGCACACTGGGTAACCTATGGGATGCGGCCACAGGCACATTCACCAATGCCATGGTCAATTTTGGTGAAGCGATTAGCCCGGAAATCAAAGGCATCATCGAATTTATTGGCAACCTGTCAGAACGACTTGGTAACTGGTCAAAGCGTAATCCTGAACTGTCCAACACCCTGATGCGAATTGCTGCGATAACCTCTCTGGTTACTGCTGCTCTTGGTGGGCTATCACTGGTTCTGGCCACTTTGCTTGGCCCAATGGCGATCATGAAACTGACTTTCGGGGTGCTGGGGGTCACCTTTGGCGGAATGCTTGGAGCTATCGGTGCGATATTGGTTCCACTAGCTGGGTTAGCAGCATTGGGTATTACTATCGTCAAACTATGGGAGCCAATCAGTTCATTTTTTAATGGGCTATGGAAAGGGATCTTGGTTGGGTTGTCCCCTGTATTTGAATCTTTAAAGCCATTCTCTCCTTTGGTTGAGGGGATTAGCAGCAGTGTGAAAGCTCTAACTGGTTGGTTCGGTGATCTACTTGCTCCAATCAAGTTTTCCAAAGAAATACTGCAGGGTTTTGGGAATGCTGGTGAACTTGTTGGCCGCATACTTGGTGAGGCATTTAATTTCGCCCTTACCCCTCTCAAGGCTTTCCTGAAAGGCATAGAGTGGCTACTCCAATCTCTGGGGGTACTGGAAACCAAAAAAATTCCAACATTCAAGCTTCCGGCCGCAGATGCCTTGGGGTATCCGAATGGTAACTTTGGTGTGCCTGCATACTCATCTGCATACACCTATGGGGCAGGTAATCGACCTCGTATCGTTGAAGCTCCAAAGCTAGCCCCAAGGGCGAGTAAAACCATCAACAGCCAACCGTTCTATCAGCTGAATGTAACGGCTACACCAGGGATGGATGAGTCACGACTGGCCCAGATGATGGTAGACAAAATTAAAGAGCATGAGCGAGCTAACAAGCGATCGGCTCTGGCCAGCTTGTCTGACATCAACTGAGTGCAACCATACCGATAATCTAAATTTGAAAGCCCGGCCATTTGGCTGGGCTTTTTTACTACGAGCAGAATGACTTGAAGGCGCACAGATAGAGCTCAGCTGTCCAAAAACACGTAGAACTTCTTCGGGAGTAATTTGCTGCATGTAGACATGTAGACATGTCGACCTGACCCTGCACTGATTGCAGTCCAGCTCGCCACATGACGGGCCTTTATTGGCTTGCACCAGAGCGCCTGCGCGGCTCGCTGTGGCATCGGCGGAGTTGTGGCACCTTGCACACTCTCAGATCCTTTCATGCGCCCCCAGAGCGGCTGATGCAGCCTGCCAGCCCCCACAGCGCGCAGAGTAACCCCCGCCACTCCTGCCCGCTTTATGTGTCAATTTCCATTCACTTGAAAGACCATTCCCGCATGGCTGCGCTCAGCGCCAGTATTGGCGCGGGGCCGCGAGGAAGGGGCGAAAGACAATCTTTCAGAATCCTTCAAAATCTTTCACTTTCCGTCACGCCGAACTGGTGGTTTGGGAGTGCTCATGCCAAACGAGGCTAAAACCGCGATTTTGGGCATGGTTTTATCTGTCTTACGGGTTATGCCGTGCTTGCACTTGGCATTGCGGAGTCCATATGAATTTTATGTCTGGGGGTACTTATGGGGGTACATGCGATCTTGCTTGTTGATTTACATGATAAAAATCATAGGCTTAATATCAAAATTCGATAGAGACCCCGGCACCATCAAATTCCAAAACAAAAGGCCATCAGCAATGATGGCCTTTTGTTTTTCCGCTTTTCCCCTTTCTCATCGCTCTTCCGTTCTCTGGCTGATACCGACAAGCCGGCTACTCGCCGATGTCCTGCATGGCGTCCCTCTGCGCCATTTCGGTGCGGCAGTATGTGTGTGCACAGCGGAAGTGCGCACTTGCTCAAGTTAGCGCGTCCCGTGCGCCAATCTGGTGCGTTACTTCGCCGGTACCAGCATAAATCAATGATTTTAATCTATTTATTAAGTTGGCCTGCTTTGTGCTTTGAAGCACTTATGTCGCCATGATACCGCTCATCCGAGGAATGATGGGCGGGGCGGTCACCAGTGTGTAGCGAATGTGGATGTACGTGAATCGTCGGTTTCGATGTTCATATCAGGAAATGGACCCGGCCGGGAGCCGGGACGACAGGGAAGGAGATGGCTGTATGCTCAAGAGACTCGTGATGACTGGCCTGTTGGCGCTTGCCGCCTTGCTGGCCGCCCCCAGTTGGGCTGAAGAGGTGGTGGCCGCCTCGGCCGAGGTCGTGCAGGCTGCGGCACCGGCAGTAGTGACCATCAACAAGGGGGACAATACCTGGATGCTGCTGTCGGCAGCCCTGGTGATCCTGATGTCCATTCCGGGCTTGGCCCTGTTTTATGGCGGCCTGGTGCGCAGCAAGAACATGCTGAGCGTGCTGATGCAGGTGTTCACCCTGTTCTCGCTCATCTGCGTGTTGTGGATCCTCTACGGCTATTCACTGGCCTTTACCGAGGGCAACAGCGTTTATGGCTCCTTCAGCAAGGCGCTGCTCAAGGGAGTCACCCCTGATTCCATCGCCGCCACCTTCAGCAAGGGGGTCGGCATCAGCGAGTTCATCTATGTGGTGTTCCAGGGCGCCTTTGCCGCCATCACCTGCGGTCTGATCGTGGGGGCCTTCGCCGAGCGCATCAAGTTTGCCGCCGTGCTGCTGTTCTCGGTGATCTGGTTCACCTTCGCCTATATCCCACTGGCCCACATGGTGTGGTACTGGGCGGGTCCGGATGCCTATACCACAGCCGATGCCGCGGCAGCGGCCACCGCGACCGCCGGGTATCTGTTCCAGCACGGTGCGCTGGACTTTGCGGGCGGCACAGTGGTGCACATCAACGCGGCGGTGGCCGGTCTGGTCGGTGCCTATCTGGTGGGCAAACGCCTGGGCTATGGCCGTGATCCCATGACTCCGCACAGCCTCACCATGACCATGATCGGGGCTTCCCTGCTCTGGTTCGGCTGGTTCGGTTTCAACGCCGGCTCCGCGCTGGAAGCCAACGGCACGGCGGCACTGGCCTTCATCAATACCTGGGTGGCTCCGGCGGCGGCAGCCCTCTCCTGGACCCTGGCCGAGTGGGTGATGAAGGGTCGTCCCTCCCTGCTGGGGGCGGCTTCCGGCGCCGTCTCCGGGCTGGTGGTGATCACTCCGGCGGCCGGCTTCGTCGGAGTGGGCGGCGGTCTGGTGATGGGCCTCATCAGCGGTGTTGCAGGGCTGTGGGGGGTCCACGGTCTCAAGCGGCTGCTGGGCGCCGATGACAGTCTGGACGTGTTCGGCGTGCACGGGGTGTGCGGTATCCTGGGGGCGCTGCTGACCGGCGTCTTCGCCAGCCCGGATCTGGGCGGTACCGGGGTGTGGGACTACGTCACCAACCATGTGGCGGAGGGCTACTCCATCTTGGCGCAGGTCAAAATTCAGGCCATCGGGGTCGGGGTGACCATCCTCTGGTCCGGCATCATCTCGGTGGTGGCCTACAAGCTGGTGGATCTGCTGATCGGCCTGCGAGTGAAAGAAGACGCGGAGCGGGAGGGGCTGGATGTCACCACCCACGGCGAGAAGGCCTACAGCCTGTAATCCGCCATCTGTTAGTCAGCAATATTGCCGCCGGCCATGCCGGCGGCTTTTTTATGTCCGCCCACCAGGCCGAGCATCCTGTTTGATGTCTGGCCAGCGGCGATGATGGCCCGTCCGTGGTCACCATGCCCTCTTATTAGGACAGCCCCTGAATCGCGCCGGGGGATTCCGGCTTTTTCGGCAGATAACGCTAGGCGGGGCAATGTCCTCGGTCTTGTTGCTGTTTTATGCCTGCAATTTGGCCGGATCTCCGCTAAACTCTGCCACCTTTTCTTGATGGGGCTGGCCGGGCCGGTTCCATCGCCCCTCTTTATATGTACTTTTGGAGCCGCTCATGCCGTTAGTGGGACATCAACACCAGATCGAGATCCTGGAACTGACCGACAAAGGAGATGGCAAAGGACGCCTGTTCGACCGCCCCCTGTTTGTCGAAGGTTTGCTGCCCGGTGAGCAGGCGCTGGTGGAGCTGACCGAGGTCAAGCCCAACTATCTGCACGGCAAGGTGACCGAGCTGCTCCAGCCCTCCGCCGATCGGGTCGCCGACTTCTGCCCCAACACCGAATGCGGTGGCTGCCAGGTGCGCCCGCTGGCCTATCCGGCCCAGCTCAAGCTCAAGCAGGCGCTGGTGGAGAGTGCGCTGGAACAGGCCGGGCTGGGTGATACCACCGTCAGGACGATCCTCGGCATGGACAGCCCGTTTGCCTATCGCAACAAGGCCCAATATGCGGTGCGCGGTTGTGACGCCGGCGCCGAGATCGGCTTTTATCGCAAACACTCTCATGACCTCATCACCGCCGATGATTGCGCGGTGCAAGATTCCCTGCACGTGGAGCTGAACGCCCGGGTACGCAACTGGATGCGCGAGCACGACATCGCCGCCTATGACGAGGTAAACCACACCGGCTGCGTGCGCAACCTGATGACCCGCAAGGGTTTCAAGAGCGGCGAGCTGATGGTGGTGCTGGTGACCCTGGGCGAGGAGCTGCCGTTCGAAGCCGAACTGCTGGCGAGCTTAAGCGATCTGTCGGTTACCACCCTGGTGCAGAACATCAACGAGGAGCGCACCAACCGCATACTGGGTGCCACCAACCGGGTGCTGCTGGGTGAAGGGGTGATCCGCGACAAGATCCACGAGCTCGAGTTCGAGATCTCGCCACTCTCCTTCTTCCAGAACAACCCGAGCCAGACCGATGTGCTCTACTCCAGCGCCCTCGAGTATGCCGAACTGACCGGCAACGAGACGGTGTTCGACATCTATTGCGGTATCGGCACCATCTCCCTGTTCCTGGCCGGCAAGGCTGCCAAGGTGGTGGGGATCGAGTCGGTGGAGAGCGCCATCAGCGATGCCCGTCGCAACGCCGCCCTCAACGGCATCGAGCACACCGAATTCCACGTCGGCAAGGCCGAGCAGCTGATGCCCGAGCTGCACGCTCAGGGCGTGACTGCTGACGTGGTGGTGATGGATCCGCCGCGCAAGGGCTGTGACAAGGCCGTGCTGCAGACCCTGGTGGCCATGGCGCCGCGCCGGCTGGTCTATGTCTCCTGCAACCCGCAGACCCTGGCCCGCGATCTCGCCTGGCTGGTCAAGCAGGGCTTCGTGCTGGATGAGGTGCAGCCGGTCGACATGTTCCCGCACTCCATGCACGTGGAAGCGGTTGCCCGCCTGAGCCTGCCGGCCAAGGGCTGATCGCCGTTGGACATGCTCCCTCGTGTCAGCCGTCTGAGCCTGTCCACACAGGCGTGAATTGAATTAGCCAGATGGCTCTGATAAAAACGACTCCAAATGGAGTCGTTTTTTTATACCTGTCATTCCGGTATCGAGTCGTGGCATTAGCTGATTCGGAGCAGATAGGCAGAAACGGCAAGGGGACGACAGAGACGAGGAACAGACCATGAAAGGCATCTTGTTACGCTGGCTGGCTCGCTACGATGGCTGGTGCGAGGAGTGGGGACTCACACCGGAGAACCGGCGCTGCTGCGTGCCGGTGCGCCGCGAGCAGGATGACGCGCCGCAGACGGAGCGGCAGGGCGAGTCGGAATCGCTCACTGGAAATTGCGGGTCACGGCACCAGTGACGCTGTTGTAGTCGAAGGAGAGGCCAGCTGGATAGGCCGGGAAGCGGCCGATGGAGTCACGCAGGGTATAGCGGCAGTTGCTGTGCGGCTCCCCATCCGCATCTACCTGGTTGGCAGGCAGTTCGCTGGACAGGTAGTCGGCGTTGAGCTGGATCTCGGGATCCTGATCGACCGAGGCGACGGTATAGCTGCTGTCCAGCAGTCCCTGAAACAGTAGGCGGCAGTCTGACTGGTTGCTCACCGAGATGTAGTCACCCTGACCTGCGACATAGGGCTCATCTATCCCCTTGCGGCCCTGATCTTCGTCGGTGCCGGCGGGCCAGCCATAGCGGTTGATGTCGAGATTGCGCTGCCCCATGCTGCCGAGATTGTAGAGCGCCTGATCCTGCGCCTTGACCGCCCAGCCGGCATGGGCCAGCTGCACCGCGCTGGCAAAGCTGGTGGCGGTGGTGGCGACCGTACTCTTGAGAGCGTCATCCTTGAGATTGATGAAACGGGGCAGGGCGGTGACGGCCAGGATCCCCAGCACTATGATGACCAGCACCAGTTCTATCAGGGTAAAGCCGTGGCTTGTGCGTTTCATCATGATATGGACCCATTAATTACGACAAACAGGTGAGAGCGACATGCAACTGATCGACACCCATTGCCATCTCGATTTTCCGGTCTTCGATCCCGATCGGGCGGCGCTGCTGGCCGAGTGCCGCCAGCTGGGGGTGAGCGAGTATATCATCCCCGCCGTGGGAGAGGAAAACTGGGGCCGGGTGATGGCGCTGGCGGCAGAGCACGACGGTATTTCCTATGCCCTGGGTGTGCACCCCTGGTATGTGGGGGGGCAGACTCCGGCGGTATTGACCCGGTTGCGACGACTGCTGGCCGAGCGTCCACGCGGGCTGGTGGCGGTGGGCGAGTGCGGGCTGGATCTGCGCTCTCATGTGCCACAGGAGGGGCAACTCGAGATGTTCGAGGCTCAAATCAAGCTGGCTATGGAGCATGAGCTGCCCTTGATCGTCCATTCGGTGCGTGCCAACGACACTGTCGCCAAGATCCTCAGGCGCCTGCGTCCGGCCAGAGGGGGCGTCATCCACGCCTTCAGCGGTTCTCTGCAGCAGGCAGAGGCGTTCTGGCAATTGGGATTTCGGCTCGGTATCGGCGGGGTCATCAGCTTCGAGCGGGCCAACAAGACCCGAGAGGCTGTGCGCGACATGCCGCTGGAATCCTTGCTGCTGGAAACCGACGCCCCCGACATGCCGCTGCAGGGTCAGCAGGGGGCGCCCAACACCCCCGCCAACCTGCCGAAAATTGCGCAACTGCTGGCCGATTTGCGGCAACAACCGCTGGCCCATGTTGCCTCGGTGTTACGTGAATCCACTTTGCACGCTTTCCAACTGGGCAAGTCACAAATTAACAGCTGATTAACTATTGATAGCGGCATGATAAAAAACGGGATAAGTAAAAATCGTTTGCGGTCTAATTTGACGACCCCTAGCGCATTTCATGCTTATAAAATGTGACCAGCATTCTACTTTGTCGCACCGTAATTAGTATAATGCGCACCCTTGATTGATGGCTTTGAGATACAAGTTGTTAACAAGCTGGAAGGTGCTACTAAAGAGGAAGTGTTAATAATGAATTTGATAATGGGTCTGGTAGGGATGGCAACGCTCGTCCTTATCGCGGTGCTGTTCTCCAGTAATCGCAAAGCAATAAAAATTCGCACCGTTGTCGGTGCCTTTGCAATTCAAGCTGGACTGGGTGCATTCGTGCTGTACGTCCCGGTTGGCCGAGATATTCTGGTGGGTGTATCCGATGCCGTTTCCAGCGTCATCGGTTATGGCCAAAACGGTATCGAATTCCTGTTCGGTGGTCTGGTCAGCAACAAGATGTTCGAAGTATTCGGTGGCGGCGGCTTTATCTTCGCCTTCCGCGTATTGCCGGTCATCATCTTCTTCTCCTCGCTGATCGCCGTTCTTTATTACCTGGGCATCATGCAGTGGGTCATCAAACTGCTGGGTGGTGGCCTGCAAAAAGTACTGGGCACTTCCCGTACCGAATCCCTCTCCGCTACTGCCAACATCTTCGTGGGTCAGACTGAAGCCCCGCTGGTGGTGCGTCCCTTCATCTCCAAGATGACTGACTCCGAGCTGTTTGCCGTCATGTGTGGTGGTTTGGCCTCCGTTGCCGGTTCCGTACTGGCTGGCTACGCCTCCATGGGCGTCAAGATGGAATACCTGATCGCCGCCTCCTTCATGGCCGCTCCGGGTGGTCTGCTGTTCGCCAAGCTGCTGGTGCCGGAAACCGAGACCCCGAGCTACGACGAGAACAATGCCGATGGCGAGCTGGAAGACAAGCCTGCCAACGTGATCGATGCCGCTGCCGCCGGTGCTTCTGCCGGTCTGCAACTGGCCCTGAACGTCGGTGCCATGCTGCTGGCCTTCATCGGCCTGATCGCCATGATCAACGGCATCTTCTCCGGTGTGGGTGGCTGGTTCGGTTATCCGCAGCTCTCCCTGGAACTGCTGCTGGGCTGGATCTTCTCCCCGCTGGCCTTCCTGATCGGGGTGCCTTGGAGCGAAGCCATCGTGGCCGGTTCCTTCATCGGTCAGAAACTGGTGGTCAACGAGTTCGTGGCCTACCTGAACTTTGCCCCGTATCTGAAAGATGAAGTGCTGATCAATGGCGTGGCCATGTCCGACCACACCAAGGCCATCATCTCCTTCGCCCTGTGCGGCTTCGCCAACCTGTCCTCCGTTGCCATCCTGCTGGGTGGTCTGGGCTCCATGGCACCGAACCGTCGCGGCACCATTGCCAAATTTGGTCTGAAAGCCGTACTGGCTGGCTCTCTGTCCAACCTGATGTCTGCGACCATCGCAGGCTTCTTCCTGGCGCTGTCCGGCATGTAATATCGCCTGACTGTCAGGGTAAAGACGAACGCCACAGCGAGAAGCTGTGGCGTTCGCGTTTGGGGCGGTGACAACCGTTTTCCTTTCTAAACTAATAATAAAATGAGTCAAATCGGAGGTTATATGAATGAAGTGCTACTGGCGATGGCGGCCGGCTTTATCGTTGGCTTGTTGTTTTCTTTCCTCAAATTGCCGATCCCGGCCCCGCCCGTGTTGTCCGGGGTAATGGGGATCGTCGGAGTCTATCTGGGGGGGCTGGCATACTCCTGGATACTCACTCGCTTCTTCTCTTAACGCACTTTTCAGTACCGGATTTGCCAGATGTGAGGTACCTCTGAAAATGGCAAATCCGGCTTGCAAACAAGGGGTATCTCGGCTGAAATAGGCATTGCCAGCAGGGTGCTGGCATTGACTAATGCCCGATGAAATCGGGTGTTGGCGGTCAAATGGAATTGATTGGGAAGTCGGGTCAGACCTTGTCTGCCTTTCTCAAGTCTTCATGGAACCAAGTCCGCACTTTTGTAAGAAAGTGACAGGGCTCTTGCCTTATTTGCAGCCTCATTGCCCGTGCAATTGCGCTGCAATTCCATTCCCGTTTCTTTGGGAGTCGTGTCTTGCCGGTTGCGTTGCGACAGGCGGACCCATGCCCTGGAATCCGGACTAAATCGAGACTTTGGAGAACAGAATGACTGATCTGAAACTGGCCGCTCAGCGCGCCCTGAATCTGATGGACCTGACCACCCTGAACGATGACGACACCGATCAGAAGGTGATCGACCTGTGCCATAAGGCCAAGTCACCGGCTGGCCTGACCGCCGCCGTCTGCATCTACCCCCGTTTTATCCCTATCGCTCGCAAAACCCTGCGTGAGATCGGCGCTGCCGACGTACGCATTGCGACCGTGACCAACTTCCCGCACGGCAACGACGACATCGAGATCGCCGTGGCCGAAACCCGTGCCGCTGTCGCCTACGGTGCTGATGAAGTGGACGTGGTGTTCCCGTATCGCGCCTTCATGGCCGGTAATGAACAGATCGGTTTTGATCTGGTCAAAGCCTGTAAAGAGGCCTGCGGTGCCAACGTGCTGCTGAAAGTGATCATCGAAACTGGTGAACTTAAAGAAGAGGCGCTGATCCGTCGCGCTTCCGAAATCTGTATCGATGCCGGTGCCGACTTCATCAAGACCTCCACCGGCAAGGTGCCGGTCAATGCGACTCCGGAAGCGGCGCGGATCATGATGGAAGTGATCAAGGCCAAGAATCCGAAAGTCGGCTTCAAGCCTGCCGGTGGCGTGAAAGATGCCGCCGTTGCCGGTCAGTACCTGGCCATGGCCGAAGAGATCCTCGGCAACGACTGGGTATCCGCCCGTACCTTCCGCTTTGGTGCATCCAGCCTGCTGGCCAGTCTGCTGGCCACTCTGGGGCATGGCGACAAGCCGGCCAACACCAGCGGTTACTAATAGGTTGATGAGAGGGCGGACGGCTGTCCGCCCTGTTAGCCCCCACCATGCGGTGTGTGGGCAAGGATTCAGGCTTGTGTAACGCCAGCAATGGCGGAGGGAATGAAAGATGTTTTTGCCTCAAGAAATTATTCGCAAGAAGCGCAACGGTGAAGCGCTCAGTACCCAAGAAATTCAATTCTTCGTTCAGGGCATTACCAACAACACCATCGGCGAGGGGCAGATCGCCGCGCTGGCGATGGCGGTCTACTTCAAAGACATGACCATGGATGAGCGGGTTGCCCTGACCTGCGCCATGCGCGACTCCGGCATGGTGCTAACCTGGGATCACCTCAATCTGGGTGGCCCGATTGTCGACAAGCACTCCACTGGCGGTGTGGGTGATGTGGTCTCCCTGATGCTTGGCCCGATGGTCGCCGCCTGCGGCGGTTTCGTGCCGATGATCTCCGGCCGTGGTCTGGGCCACACCGGCGGTACCCTCGACAAGCTGGATGCCATTCCCGGCTACCAGACCTCGGTCGACAACGATCGTTTCCTGAAAGTGGTGAAAGAGGCTGGTGTCGCCATCATCGGCCAGACCGGCGATCTGGCCCCGGCTGACAAGCGTATCTATGCAGTACGGGACATCACCGCCACCGTTGAATCCATCGCGATGATCACCGGCTCCATCCTCTCCAAGAAGCTCGCCTCCGGGCTCGAAGCGCTGGTGATGGATGTGAAAGTTGGCTCCGGTGCCTTTATGCCGACCTTTGAAGCCTCCGAAGAGCTGGCCAAGAGCATAGTCGCGGTGGCCAACGGTGCTGGCTGCCGTACTTCGGCGCTCTTGACCGACATGAACCAGGTGCTGGCCTCCAGCGCCGGCAACGCGGTGGAAGTGCGTGAAGCGGTGCGCTACCTGACCGGTGAATACCGCAACCCGCGCATTCACGCCGTGACCATGGCACTGTGTGCCGAGATGCTGATCTCCGCCGGCCTGGCCAGCGATGACGGCGAGGCCCGTCGCAAACTGCAGGCGGTGCTGGACAACGGCAAGGCGGCCGAGATCTTCGGTCGCATGGTGACCGGCCTCGGCGGCCCGGGCGACTTCATGGAGCGCTACGATCACCACCTGCCGAAAGCCGCCATCGTGCGCCCCGTCTATGCTGCCAACAGCGGTTTCGTGACCGCCATGGACACCCGTGAACTGGGTCTGGCCGTGGTCGCCATGGGCGGTGGCCGTCGCGCTGCCGGTGACAAACTTGATTATGCGGTCGGTCTGACCGACTTTATCCGCCTGGGTCAAAGCGTCGAGGCAGACAAGCCGCTCGCCCTGATCCACGCTCAAACTGAAGAGCAATTCGCTCAGGCTGCCAGCATGGTGCAGGCCGCCGTCAAGATCGGTGACACCCGACCAGAGGCGCTGCCCGAGGTCTACCGTCGCATCGGTCTGGCTGATTTGTAACAAGGGGAAGTCCCATGAAACGTACCTTTATTCTGATGATGGACTCTTTCGGTATTGGCGCTGCCGCCGACGCCGACAAGTTCGGAGATGTGGGCGCCAATACCCTTGGCCATATCGCCAAGGCCTGCGCCGCCGGTGAGATCGAAGGCCGTGGCGCCCTCAATCTGCCGAACCTCAGCAAGCTGGGTCTGGGTCACGCAGGCGAACTCGCCAGCGGCACCTTCCCGGCCGGTCTGAACAAGGACATCGACGTGGTCGGCGCCTACGGCTTTGCCCAGGAGCTCTCCTCCGGCAAGGATACCCCGTCCGGTCACTGGGAGATCGCCGGTGTGCCCGTGCTGTTCGAGTGGGGTTACTTCCATGACCACCACAACAGCTTCCCGCAGGAGCTGCTGGACGCCATCGTCGAGAAGGCCGGTCTGCCGGGGTATCTGGGCAACTGCCACGCCTCCGGTACCCAGGTGCTGGATGATCTGGGCGAAGAGCACATGCGCACCGGCAAGCCGATCCTCTACACCTCTGCCGACTCCGTGTTCCAGATCGCCTGCCACGAAGAGACTTACGGCCTCGAGAAGCTCTATGAGCTGTGCCACATAGTGCGCGAGCTGCTGGAGCCCTACAACATCGGCCGCGTCATCGCGCGTCCGTTCGTGGGCAGCGGCAAGGGCAACTTCAAGCGCACCGGCAACCGCCACGACTACTCCGTGCTGCCGCCGGCACCGACCGTGCTGGACTACATGAAGGAAGCGGGCGGCCAGGTGGTCTCCATCGGCAAGATCGCCGATATCTATGCCCAGCAGGGCATCACCAAGCAGGTGAAGGGGACCGGTCTGACCGAGCTGTGGGATCGTACTCTGGAAGAGGTGAAAGCGGCCGGTGACCAGACCATCGTCTTCACCAACTTCGTCGACTTCGACTCCTCCTACGGTCACCGTCGCGACGTGAAGGGCTACGCCGATGCGCTGGAGTATTTCGACTCCCGCCTGCCGGAGCTGTTCGAGTTGCTGGAAGATGGCGACGTGGTAGTGCTGACCGCCGACCACGGCTGCGATCCGACCTGGGGTGGTACCGATCACACCCGCGAGTACATTCCGGTGCTGTTCTACGGCAAGCCGGTCAAGGCCGGCTCCGTCGGTCGTCGCGAGACGTTCGCCGACATCGGCCAGAGCATCGCGGCGTACCACGGCCTGCCCAAACTGGCATACGGTACCAGCTTCCTGTAATTTACCCGCCCGCCGCCTCGGCGGCGGGCAACCAATAAAGACAATAAAACTCAACCTAGTGTGAAGGAATCAAGAGAATGGCAACTCCTCATATCAATGCGAAAGATGGCGCCTTTGCTGATACCGTGCTGATGCCGGGCGACCCCCTGCGCGCCAAGTACATCGCCGAGACTTTCCTGGAGAACGTCGAGCAGGTGTGCGACGTGCGCAACATGTTCGGTTTCACCGGTACCTACAAGGGTCGTCGCATCTCCATCATGGGTCACGGCATGGGCATCCCGTCCTGCTCCATCTATGCAAAAGAGCTGATCACCGATTACGGCGTGAAGACCCTGATCCGTGTCGGTTCCTGCGGAGCCGTGCGTGAAGACGTGAAACTGCGTGACGTGGTGATCGGCATGGGTGCCTGTACTGACTCCAAAGTGAACCGTCTGCGCTTCAAGGATCACGACTTCGCCGCCATCGCCGACTTCGATCTGGTTGCCAATGCCGTACAGGCCGCCAAGAACAAGGGCGTCGCCGTGCGCGTGGGCAACATCTTCTCCGCCGACCTGTTCTACACCCCGGACCCCTCCATGTTCGACGTCATGGAAAAGTACGGCATCCTGGGTGTCGAGATGGAAGCCGCCGGCATCTACGGCGTGGCTGCAGAGTACGGTGCCAAGGCACTGACCATCTGCACCGTCTCCGACCATATCCGTACCGGTGAGCAGACCACCTCCGAAGAGCGTCAGCTGACCTTCAACGACATGATCGAAATCGCGCTGGATTCCGTCCTGCTGGGCGACAACTAATCCCCCTCGCGCATGAATAATGACAACGGCGGCCTTCGGGCCGCCGTTTTGCATTGCAAGGATGGCAGCTCAGAGGTCGAGGGCGAAGCGCCCCTTGCCGGCCTGCTTGGCTTGGTACATGGCGCTGTCGGCCCGGTGCAGCAGATCGTCGATGTGACAATACTGGCCCGAGTGACAGAGCGCACCGCCAATGCTGCCGGCGAGGGGCAACAGGTGGCCGGCCACGTCGGCCGGCACCGCCATGGCCGCCAGCAACCGCTCGCACAGGGCGGGCAGCTCGAGCTCTGGCTGGCGCAGGGCCGGCAGTATGATGGTGAACTCGTCGCCAGCCAAGCGCGCCACCATGTCGCCGGGGCGTACCTCGGCACTCAGCACGCTGGCGAAGCGTTGCAGCAGAGCGTCGCCGACGTGATGGCCGAGCTGATCGTTGATCCGCTTGAAGCCGTCGAGATCGAGAAACAGCAGGCCCAGGGTCTCGGCATTCTGGCGCACCCGCTCCAGCTCCCGGGAGAGGCGCAGGGTGAAGGCGCGCCGATTGGGCAGGCCGGTGAGGGGGTCGTGGGCCGCCTCGTGCTCCAGCTGGTTCTGCAGCGCCTTGAACTCGGTGATGTCGCTGCCGAGAATGTAGACCCCCGGCTCATCGCCCCGGCTCGGGATCATGGTGATCCTGAGATCGCGCGGGCCGATGGGCAGCTCGAAACGGTTCTCGAAGCTCACCTGCTCGCCGGCGAGGGCCCGTTCCAGATGGGCGATGGCCCGGCCGTAGGCCGCGTCGCCGATCACCTCCCGCACGCTCATCTCCCGCATCCGCTCGGTATCGAGCCCGAAGTAGCGGCAGTAGGCCTGGTTGGCGAACAGGTAGCGCCCCTCGGGCGAGACCATGCTGATGGTGACCGGCAGGCCGTCGGTGATGGCCCGCAGCCTGGCCCGCCCGCGCTCAATCTCGGCCAGCACCTGGCGGCGAGCCGTGATGTCGTGCAAAAACAGGGCGATGCGCACCTTGCCGTCGAACTGGTAACGCTCGGCAATCACCTCCACCGGGATGCGCCGGCCATCGTGGGTGCCGATCTCGCACTCCAGACGGCGCGCAGCACTCTGGGGATGGGTCAGCTGGGCCAGCAGGGGGTGAGCGCTGCCGAGCAGGGCGGGCAGGGTACGCCCCAGCATCTCTTCGGGGTGCCAGCCAAGCAGGGTGGTGGAGGCCGGGTTCCAGCCGGTGATGACCAGCGCCTCGTCGAGTTCGAGGAAGGCGTTGCTGGTGTGTTCCAGCATGTGCTGCAGGCGGCGCTGCTCTTGCCACAGGCGCTGCTGCATGGCGCCGCGCTCCTGCATCTCGCGATGCAGTTGCTCCACCGTGCTCGACAGCTCGCGGGTGCGCTCACGGACCTGCCGCTCGAGCCCCTGCTGCAGTTGCAGCAGCTCGGCTTCGGCCTGCTTGCGCTCGGTAAGGTCGGCGAACACGGCGATCAGGTGCGGCGCCATGGTGCGGCTATGGCACAGGGTCACGCTGAGCTGGACCCAGCACTGGCTGCCGTCGGCCCGGATCATCCGCTTCTCCAGCCGGTAGTCCTGCCGTTGCCCCGCGAGCAGGGCGTTGAACAGGGGCAGCTCGCGCGGCAGATCCTCGGGATGTGTCATGGCGTGCCAGGTGCGGCTCAGCATCGCCTGCTCGCTGTAGCCGAGCAGCCGCTCCAGCCCCGGGTTGGCCCGCAGCCACTTGCCTTCGAGGGAGGAGAGGGCCATGCCCACCGACGACTGGTTGAAGGTGAGGGTGAACAGGTGATCCTTGTCCTCCAGCACCTGATTGAGGCTGCGCACCTGATGGCGCCGCTCCAGATCGTGCAGGGTGTTCTCCACCAGGCGGCCGAAGTCATCGAGATCGCGGCAGGCCTCCTGGTCGAGGTGACGCGGGGCATGATCCACCAGACAGAGGGTGCCGAGCACCACGCCATCCAGCGCCCGCAGTGGCCGCCCGGCATAGAAGACCACGTGCGGCTCCTCGGTCACCAGCGGGTTGTCGGCAAACCGCGGGTCGAGCCGGGCATCCGGCACCTGCATGATGTCGGGACGCAGGATGGCGTGGCCGCAAAAGGAGTGCTCCCGGCTGATCTCGCACAGGGCGACGCCGGTGCGGGCAAGAAACCACTGCCGGTTCACGTCGGTCAGCGAGACCATGGCGATGGGCAGCGAGAAATGGCGGGTAATGAGCCGGGTCAGGCGATCCAGCTGATCGATGGGCTCGCGGTCAAGCAGGCCGAGGATGCGGAGTCGTTCCAGTCGACTCTCTTCATCCAGCGGCAGAGAGGGGGCAATCATACAGCGCTCCTGCTGGTGGCATTGCCAGTTTCGGGTCGGGGGATCGCGCCGCCTTATTGCGGCTCGACCGGTTTGCTTTTCTTCTTGTGCTTGCGCACCCGCATGTAGTTGCGACGGATCCCGTAGGAGATGAGCAACCCGGCCAGCAGGGCGACCAGCAGCATCAGCCGCTGCTTCTCCTGTACCACCTTGAGTCGGGTATCCTTGTCCGCCAGCATCTGCTGCTCTTCCAGCGTAATGCGCAGATACCCCAGGGTCTGCTCCCCATCCAGGATCTCCTGCACGAACTGGATGCGCCCCTTGCCCTGTTCCGGTATCGACTTGTTGCTGTCGCCGATGGGCAGCAGGCTGTCCAGCGGCACCGCATTGTCCGACTGGGCGAGGGGGATGCCACGGGCATCGTAGAGGGTGACATCGAGGATCTCGGGCTCGGCGGCCAGATCCTGGGCCAGCCGCTCCAGCTCGCTGTTCTTGTCCTCCTTGAGCCAGCGCTTCATGTCGCGGGCAGCGTAGGCCACCAGCGCCTGGGCCCGGTTGCGTGCCTCGCTGTGCAGCGAAGCCTGGCTCTCACCCTGCATGTGGATGAGTACCGCGAGCACCCAGAGCCCGAGCAGGACGCCGGCACCGAGACTGAGCACGCGTTTGATGGGGAGATGACGCAAGCGTTGAGCCTTTTGCTAACAAGGGGTGGCGGGATCTTGGCGCTTGCCTGTACAAAAAGCAATACGCTACTCTGGGCCAGCATTGTTAACCCCATGATCACCAAGGAAGGCGTTATCCCTATGTTGTTGTCCCAATTGCCCGCAGAGATTTCAGAGTGGCCCGAGTGCCTGTCCGGCGCCCCCTGGTGGGAGGCGACGCCGCAGGCGCTGCTGCCTGCCGCCAGTGCGCTGGATGGCGGCTGGCTGGTGCTGTTCGGGCGCGCGCTGGCCGGTCATCATCTCGGGCGGCTGGCCGGGCTGCTGGCGCAGCACGCGTTGCAGGCCAGGCTCTATCCGCCCGCCATGCCGGCCGGAGTGCCTCTGCTGCTGCTGGGCACGGATCGCTTCTCACCCGCTCTGGTACAGGCGCTCAAGGGGGAGGAGTGGGACATCGATCTGTGTCATCTGCCAGCCCTGCCCAGTCTGGCGGAGCCCGGTTTGCTGGTGATGGACATGGACTCCACCGCCATCCGCATCGAGTGCATCGACGAGATCGCCCGGTTGGCCGGGGTCGGCGAGCAGGTGGCGGCGGTCACGGCGGCTGCCATGCAGGGCCAGCTGGAGTTTGCCGACAGCCTGCGGGCCAGGGTCGCCCTGCTGGAAGGGGCGCCGGTCACCCTTCTCGACCAGGTGGCGGCCGACATGCCCTGGATGCCGGGCCTGCAGTTGATGGTCGATACCCTCAAACAGGCCGGTTGGAAGGTGGCGATCGCCTCCGGTGGTTTCACCCGTTTTGCTGGCCAGTTGCAGCGGGAGCTGGGGCTGGACGCCATCTTCGCCAACGAGCTGGCGGTGGAAGGGCAACAGCTGACCGGCAAGGTGAGCGGGCGTATCGTCGATGCCGCCGTCAAGGCCGAGGTACTGCAGCAGCTGGCGCAGGAGTATGGCATCGCCGCTGGCCAGACCGTGGCCGTCGGCGATGGCGCCAACGATCTCAAGATGATGGGAGTGGCCGGGCTCGGCATCGCCATTCACGCCAAGCCGCTGGTGCGGGCGCAGGCGGCGGCTACCCTCAATTACCACGATCTGGAAGGGGTGATCTGCCTGCTCGGTGCGCTGGCCTGCCGCCAGCAGCGCTGGGATCGCCGCTAGTCGCGGCGCCTCGACAAGGCCCCCACGTCACGGAGGACGTAGTCTCAAAATGGAACTGTTACAGCAATCCCTGTTTATTCCCTGCGGCGCACATCGGCTGCACGTGCGCCACATTCAGCCGCGGGTCGCGGTACATGGCGAGCCGATCCTGATGGTGCACGGTGCCATCGAGAACGGCCGCATCTTCTACACCGAATCGGGCAAGGGACTGGCCTGCTTTCTGGCCCGCCACGGCTATCAGGTCTATGTGGCCGACCTGCGGGGACGGGGGCTGAGCACGCCGGCCATCGCCGAGCAGGCCGAACATGGCCAGCATGAGCTCATCACCGAGGATCTGCCGGCCCTGCACCGCTGGATTGCCGCCCGCCATGCTGGCTTCAAGCTGCACTGGATGGCCCACTCCTGGGGCGGCGTCATCATGGCGTCGACCCTGGTGCGCTTCCCCGAGTTGGCGGAGCAGGTGGCCAGTCTGGTGTTCTTTGGCACCAAGCGCGGCGTGTCGGTACAAAATCCGGAGCGCTGGCTGAAGGTGGATCTGATCTGGAACCGGCTGGCCCCCTGGCTGGCCAGGCGCAACGGCTTTCTGGCCGCGCGCAGTCTGAAGATCGGGGCGGATGATGAGCCGCTGCGTTACCTGCAGGAGACCATCCCCTGGGTCAAATGCGGCCCCTGGCAGGATCCCAGCGACGGGTTCGCCTATGACGAGGCGGCCGCCCGGGTCAACTGGCCACCGCTCTGGATGATCTCGGCCAAGGCGGACAAGGTGCTGGGTCACCCGACCGACGTGCGCCGTTTCAGTGCCGAGATGGGCTCGGCCGCCCGCCATACCCGCCTCGGCCGGGACAACGGCAACCGGCTCGATTACGACCACATCAACATGTTGACCGCCCCGCAGGCGCAGGAAGATCACTTCCCGCAGATCCTTGAATGGCTGCTCAACCCGCAGGCGGCCTGACAAAGACCGGGCTGGTGGCGCCGGTCATCCGGTGTACTGATGGATGCACAAACCATGGCGGGCCAGAGGCCGGCCATGGTTTTATTGCCTGCCCGCCTGGTTGAGGGCCGTGGTTTGCAGAGGGCTGCTCAATTGACGGGCGCCGTGATGCCGAGCCGGAACAGGGTCGCCTGGCTGGTATCGGTCAGCTCGCCCACTCCCACCACGCTCCACAACTCCTCTTCCAGCTTCTTGGCCTTGTGAATGGCGAACTTGGCGATGTAGTCCAGCTCGTTGGCGATGAAGTTGGTGTCGGGGCGGCCGGTGCGGGAGATGCCCACCAGCACCGAGTAGAACTCCCCTTGGCGCAGCGCCTGTTCGATGAAGCTGCGCTTCTCCGCCACATTCTTGAAGCTGCTGGCGAGCCGGCTGGTGAAGATGGGCAGGCCGGCCGCCGTCTGCAGACTGGCAATGTAGACCTCCTCCTCCTGGGGCTGATCCTCCCGCTCGATGGCCCGCAGCGGGTTCATGATGAGCTGTTTGAGCAATTCGCCCTGGAACAGGGGATAGAGGTTGTCCTGGTCACCCTGCTCGGCACAGGCTTTCAGCAGCCGCGACAGGCTGCGCGCCTGCGGGGCATGTCCGATGGAGGCCGGCCTGGGGGCGCCCTTCAGCTTGTTGATGTAGACCGGGGTGCTGAAGACGTGGTGGGTGTAGATGTTGCGCAGCGCCCGTGCCATGCCGCGATAGCGGCGCTGCTCCTGGGCTGCTTTGAGCTTGTTCTGGTTGCTCTCGATCAGCAGCTTGAAGAACTGGCGGCCGGTGTGGCGCTCCGGATCGCCCTCGATGCACAGGTGCAGCAAGGTGCGGGTCAGGTTGATGCTGACCAGCCGGTAGGGCAGGCGCTGCAGATCCATGCTCTTGGAGAGCTCCTGCAGGCGCGGCAGGGCGATGGTGACGATGTCGTCCTTCACCCCCTCGAACGGCTCTTCCAGCTCGATCTGCATGCCGTGAGCCGAGATGTCGCGGGTCCAGCCGAGCCAGGCGCGACCATTGTGCTTGATGGCCACGGCCGTCTTGTGGATGTAGCGGGCCTCCTTGCGCAGCTGGACATAGTGCAGCGTCTCTATTTCGAAGGGGGCGGCACTGCTGTCGTGGCCGAAGCGCTGCAGTTCGTTGGCATTGTGCTGGGCGCTGGCATCGTACTGGAACTCTTCCCGCTGGCTGTCGAGGCCGACATCCTGCAGCAGGCCGACATAGCTTATCTGCTTGAGCCGCTCCTGCAGCAGCATGTCTTGCAGCTGGGGGCTCTCCTTGCTCTGCTGGCTGGCCAGATCGGCCTCGTGCAGGTCACAGCGCTCCAGGCTGAATTTGTAGACTCGCCAGCTGGGGCGCCGGGCGCCGACCTGGAAGAAGAGCGACATCAGCCCGCTCTGCAACAGCTCTTCCCGGGTGGCGGAGAAGAAATAGAGGTGACTGCGTACCGAGTGGGTGAAGCAGTAGATCAGGGTCTCTTTCAATTCCCCCGCTGCCGGCAGCAGGGCCTGCATGCGGGTGGCGGAGAACAGGCTGGCGAGCATGTCGCGGTTCTTGGCATCGCGCCAGTATTCCAGGATGTGCTGGTTGTTCTCGGTGCGCAGGGCGATCTCGAGGCTGGGGCTGTCGCCCGAGCCGAAAAACAGCGGCATGCCGGTCATGCGCGGCAGATAGAACTGCTCATACCCCTTGATGATGGCGGCGGAGAGCAGGTAGTCGACGCTGACCCGATAGCGGCTCTTGTTGCTCTCGATGAACTCGCTAAGAAACTGGTCGAAGCCGGGGTGTTCGCCGGTTTTGACCAGCCTGAGCCAGAACTTGCCCTCCTTGCTCTCTTCCCCGAGGATCTGGTAGCTGACCGAATGGTGCAGGACCGGGTTGGCATGATCCCGCTCCAGCCCGGTGAAGAACACCTCGACCTGGGCGCCGGTCTGGTAGTTGGGCAGATAGGGCACCGAGACCCGGATCCCGCCGAGGGAAAGATCGGAGCTTTTGGCAAACAGCTTGTCGCCATCGGCAAACTTGATCAGCACGGGGGAGCTGAAGTGCATCCGCTCCTGACGTCGGCCATAGTAGCTGGCAAAGGCGATGGGGTTGACATCGTACTGGCGAAACGGGCTGGCAGGTGGCTGCAGCGGGCCATCGCTCTTGCCATGGTGGTGTTTCTGCCAGTATTGCAGTGCCTCATAGACTCCCAGGGTGTAATCGTCTTTGTAGAGATAGCATTGGGACTGGAACAGACCGATGGCTTCGGCCGGCATGAAGTGGGTGATCCCGTCGGATTCATGGACCAGACACTCGTCACCCAGTTCGTCCCGCATGTCGATCACGCGACGGCAGGGGGTGCATCTGCGCTTGATCTCCATCTTGATCAGAAAACGGCTGTTGCTGTTTTCATCCTGGGTCAGGCGATTGAAGATGTCATCGAAATCCTTTTCTCTGAGCAGGGGGATGAGCTGTTCAATAAGGTGCTGTTGTTGTTCTGAATCCATGTGTTCCTGCCACGGAAAGTCACTTTTCCGATTCTGGGTTTGATCTGTCGGTCGCAAACAAGTATATCAAGCAGGAATTCATCCTGTCCCCGAGTTATCCATGGCCAAAAACAAAACTGCCTATGTTTGTACTGAATGTGGCGCCGACTTCACACGCTGGCAGGGCCAGTGCAGTGAGTGCAAGGAGTGGAACACCATCAGCGAGGTGCGCCTCGGCTCGGTGACCCCGGGCAAGAGTGCCCGTTATACCGGTTATGCCGGCGCCATCGGCAGCCAGGTGCAGACGCTGGCGGAGATCGCCACCACCGAGATCCCACGCTTCTCTTCCGGTTTCAAGGAGCTGGACCGGGTCCTGGGTGGCGGGGTGGTGCCGGGCTCGGCAATCCTGATCGGTGGCAACCCGGGGGCGGGCAAGTCGACCCTGCTGCTGCAGACCATGTGCGGTCTGGCGGAGCGGATGAAGACCCTCTATGTCACCGGCGAGGAGTCGCTGCAGCAGGTGGCGATGCGGGCCTCTCGCCTCGGCCTGCCGACCGACAAGCTGCGCATGCTGTCGGAGACCTCGGTCGAGCAGATCTGCCTGATTGCCCAGCAGGAGCAGCCACAGATCATGGTCATCGACTCCATCCAGGTGATGCATGTGGCGGATGTGCAGTCGGCGCCGGGTTCAGTGTCTCAGGTGCGGGAAGCCGCCGCCCTGCTGACCCGCTATGCCAAACAGAATCATGTCGCCATCTTCATGGTGGGCCACGTGACCAAGGATGGCACCCTGGCCGGCCCCAAGGTACTGGAGCACTGCATCGACTGCTCCGTGTTGCTCGATGGCGGCCACGACTCCCGCTTCCGGACCCTGCGCTCCCACAAGAACCGCTTCGGGGCGGTCAACGAGCTCGGTGTCTTCGCCATGACCGGGCAGGGGATGCGGGAGGTGAGCAACCCCTCCGCCATCTTCCTCAGCCGCGGTGAAGAGCAGGCGCCGGGGTCGGTGGTGATGGTGATCTGGGAGGGCACCCGTCCCCTGCTGGTGGAACTGCAGGCGCTGGTTGATTATTCCCAGCTCTCCAACCCGCGCCGGGTGGCGGTGGGGATGGATCACAACCGTCTCGCCATGTTGCTGGCGGTGCTGCATCGCCACGGCGGCCTGCAGATGGCGGATCAGGATGTCTTCATCAACGTGGTTGGCGGGGTCAAGGTCGAAGAGACCAGCGCGGATCTGGCCCTGCTGCTCTCCATGGTCTCCAGTTTCCGGGATCAATCCCTGCCCAAGGATCTGGTGGTGTTCGGGGAAGTGGGGCTGTCCGGCGAGATCCGGCCCGTGCCCTCCGGCCAGGAGCGGTTGCAGGAGGCCGCCAAGCATGGCTTCCGCCGGGCCATAGTGCCGTACGCCAACGCACCCAAGCATCCCATCGAAGGCATGGAAGTGGTGCCGGTCAAGAAGCTGGCCGATGCCCTGGAGGCTTTGTAATCGGCATGGTGGCCGTAGGCAGGCAATAAAAAGGAGCGCAATGGCGCTCCTTTTTACATCGGGTATACCGCTCAGGGGTGGGGGTGTTCGAGATGTTCGCTCAGCAGCTGCTCCAGCTCCCGGTGCAGCAAGTCTTCATCCCCGACGTTGAGCTCGATCATCCGCTTGAGGTGGGTGGCGCTGTCGATGTCGATGTGATGGCAGTAGAACCCCAGCTTCTTGCTGGCTTCATGGGTCAGCATGACCTGCATCTTGATCTCGATGTCGCTGCCGCTCAGCACGAAGCTGAGTGAATACTCTTTGTTGTCGTGGCTTTCCCAGTCATCGGGCCGGATCAACAGGGCGCCCTGCAGGGAGATATCCACCAGCTGGGTCCGCCATTTCTTATCTCCCTGGACGAGGTCGGCCATGGTCAAGTAGAGGATCCGTGAAAAACGGCGACGCTCGGACATTCTCATCTCCTGTCAGCAATAGGAATTGGAGCTAAAGGTCATGACATAGAGTGTAATGCACCTTGCACATCAGGATCTTGAACTGGCTCCGAAATTGGATATCAAACCTGCTGGGCGCTGAGTGACTCCACGACCTGCAATGCTTTGATCAGCCGATCTTCCTGTTTGAAACGATCTTCCAGCACGGGACCTAGCTGGTTCAGATCCTCATCCAGCAACAGCAACTGGGCCTCATCGGCATTGCTGTACTTGTCGTTGAACTCCAGCGCGAACTCGGTGCAGGCCCGGATGTGGGGATAGATGCGTTTCGCCAGTTCCAGCTTGTCGCCGCTGGCCTGTTCGAAGGCGGTCACCACGTGGTTGTAGATCTCGAAGTGTCCGGCGCTGACGTAGTCGACCAGGCGTTCACAGAAGCCTTGCAGTTCCACATGGCCGGGCAGCGAACGCTGCTTGGTGCGGGCGGGAGTCAGTCCGGCAAGTCGCATGTATTCGACCAGCAATGCCTGCCTGGCATCCAGCCAGTCGTCGATAGCTCTGTGCTTTCCTGCCAATGCGCGTTTGGTTTGTTCCAGTTCAGTTAACATAGTCCCTCCGTGGGGCATAGGCATGGAGTGCTATCGTGACGGGCCTCCGGCCTTTTTATTGACTGACGACACCCTCCTATAACTAAATAACTGATCCCAATAGTGCTACACCTTCGCTGTGCCATAGCCATTCCCCGGGAAAGGAGACACTGTGTTCATGAAGTGTTTCACTCGGGCCAGCAGACTGGCCATTCCTCTGCATTGATGATTGCGCGTGATGGTTTCATGTAACTTGTGCCACAGCCGTTCTATGTGATTAACCCAAGGGCTGTAAACTGGCTGGAATACCATGCAGAACTTGGGATTCTTCTTCAACCATCGCTCGGTCTGCTTGCTTTTGTGAATGATGTAGTTATCGAGGATCAGCGTGATGGTTTTGGCTCGTCGGTAGTGGTGACGCAGCTTTTCCAGCATGGCGATAAACAGCGATGAGTTTTTCTTTATCCCGCTGACGTAAAGCACTCTTCCGTTGCCTGCATGGAGAACGCCTGCCAGGTAATGTTTGGCGTTCTGTCCCGGTGTGACAACCCGCTTTTGCTGCGCTCTGAACATCCAGTCGGCCCCTAATTTGGGATTGAGGTCTATATCGACTTCATCCTCATAAAACACTGGATTAGCGGTATCACAGCGGGCCAGCGC
>NZ_JAPCIV010000026.1:0-83887 GCF_027707585.1 Aeromonas sp. QDB39
GGAGAAGGATTCGAACCTTCGAAGGCAGAGCCGTCAGATTTACAGTCTGATCCCTTTGGCCGCTCGGGAACCCCTCCCCAAGTGCGAGGCGCATACTATCAGATCTTCGCTCTTTGTGAACCCCTGGTGGGCCTATCTGGCGATAAAAAAGTGCCATTCGGTCATTTTTTGATATTTGTCGCTCATTTTTCACGCTTATCAACGACTTCCCTGTCGCTGTCAGAGCGGATCCAGGACTCATCGCGGGTGTGAAGCGTCACCAAACAAGATGTACCGAGTAGCGTTTTGTACTGAAAAAATCACCTTCTCTTCTAAGTGTGATGGCTGACCGCTTCCTTGATGGACATTGCTGCTGCCGCATTTTACTCTCGCCATGTTATTCAACTGTTAACATGGATTGTGGACTCTCCTTATGCAGGCTCTCGATATCGCCGTGTTGCGCGGCCAGTTTCCCGCTCTCAATCAGCTGGTTGAGGGCAAAGCCCCCATTTTCTTCGACGGCCCCGGTGGCGCTCAGGTGCCACATGCCGTACTCACCGCCATGACCGATTATCTCGGTCACTTCAACGCCAATCTGGGGGGCCCCTTTTTCTCGGCCAGGGTGACCGAGCAGCAGGTGCTGCGGGCCAGGCAGGCGGTGGCTGCGTTGCTGGGGGCTGAGCGGGCAGAGGAGATAGTGTTCGGCGCCAACTTCACCACCCTGACCTTTTCGCTCAGCCGAGCGCTGGCGCGGGAGTGGCAGGCCGGTGACGAGATCATCGTCAGCGCGCTCGATCACTACTCCAACGTTTCCAGCTGGCAGCAAGCGGCGGCGGATCGCGGCGTGGTGGTGCATCAGGCAAGAGTGGACGTGGCCACCGGTGGGCTGGACTATGAGCATTTGTTCAGCCTGCTGGGGCCCAAGACCCGGCTGGTGGCGGTGACGGCGGCCTCCAATACTACCGGCACTCTGGTCGATATCCCTCGCATCGCCGATGCGGTACACGGGGTAGGGGCGCTGCTCTATGTCGATGCGGTTCACTTTGCGCCCCACGAGCGTATCGATGTGCAAGCCTGGGATTGCGATTTTCTGGGGTGTTCCGCCTACAAGTTCTTCGGCCCGCATCTCGGCATTCTCTACGGCAAACATCGCCACCTGACGCATTTCACCCCCTACAAGGTTGAACCGGCCAAGAACGTGGCGCCCTACAAGTGGGAGACCGGCACCCAGAGCTGGGAAGCGCTGGCCGGGGTGGAGGCCACCGTCGAATACCTGGCCTCCTTGTCCGGGTTGGACGGCACCGAGCATGAGCTGGAAGTTCGCCTCGATCTGGCGTTTGCCCGCAGCCAGGCCCACGAACGCGAGCTCAGTGAACATCTGCTGGCCAAGCTGGCCGAGCGGCCTTGGTTCACCCTGCACGGCATTCACAACAGCCTGGGGCGCACCCCGACCTTCGCCCTGACGTCAAACCGCCATACCCCGGCCGAAATGGCCGAGTTTTTGGGGCAGCATCAGGTATGCAGCTGGGCCGGCCATTTCTATGCCTTGGCACTGGTCGAGCAACTGGGGGTGAGTGATGGTGTGCTGCGCATAGGCTGCATGCACTACAACACCTCGGCCGAGATTGACCGCCTGTTTGCCCTGCTCGACGATATGCCGCATTGAGATAAAACAGCCCGGTCATGCCGGGCTGTGTTGTCTCATCTCATCTCATCTCATCTCTCTGTTGCCTGCTAGCGGCCCACGATGGCGTGATGGATATCCTGCAGCGGCAAGACATGGCGGGCTGCGCCAAGCTTGATGGCCTCCTTGGGCATGCCGAAGACCACGCAGGAGGCCTCATCCTGGGCGAAGGTATTGGCGCCCGCCTCCAGCATTTCCCGCAAGCCGCGGGCGCCGTCATCCCCCATCCCGGTCATGATGATGCCGGTGGCATTGCCGCCTGCAAACTTGGCCACCGAGCGAAACAGCACGTCCACCGAGGGGCGGTGGCGGTTGATGAGGGGGCCATCCATCACGTCGACGTGATAGTAGGCGCCGCTGCGTTTGAGCAGCATGTGTTTGCCGCCGGGGGCGATCAGCGCCAGCCCGGGGATCACCCTGTCATTGCTCTTGGCCTCCCGCACTTCTATCTGACACAGGCTGTTGAGCCGCTCGGCAAATGAAGCGGTGAACTTCTCCGGCATGTGCTGCACGATGACAATGCCGGGGCAGACCCGGGGCAGGGTGGTCAACACGGCTTCCAGCGCCTGGGTGCCGCCGGTGGAGGTACCGATCGCCACGATCCGCTCGGTGGTCTGGGCCATGGCATGCTGGCTGGCGGCGGGCATGATGGCGTCGGCGTTGAGCTTGGGGGCGACGCTGGGGGCGGGCACTTTGGCCAGTCGTCTGACATTGGCCTGGGCGGCGGCGCGTACCGCCATGGCCAGCTCCTGCGCCGACTCCTGCAGAAAGCTTTTCAGGCCGACGGTGGGCTTGGTGATGATATCGACGGCGCCGGCGGCCATGGCTTGCAGCGTGGTCTCCGCCCCCTTTTCGGTCAGGGAGGAGCAGATGACCACCGGAGTGGGGTGCTCGGCCATGATCTTGGTGAGGAAGGTAATGCCATCCATGCGCGGCATCTCCACGTCCAGCACGATCACGTCGGGCCACTCCTTCTTCAGCTTCTCCAGTGCAAACAGCGGGTCAGACGCGGTGGCGATGACCTTGATATCCGGCTCCTGCTCGAGAATGGCCTGCAATACCTGCCTGACTACGGCGGAATCATCCACCAGCATGACCTTGATCTGTTTCATTCCCGTCCCCTTAGCGATGTGGCAAGCGGTGATGACGCACCCAGACATTGCCGTTGGCCAGCTCAAAAATTAGGCTTCTGTGTCCCGCATGGCCAAGATGGTGGGCCTTGATGGTGAGGCCCAGGTGCTGGGTCAGTTGCCAGGCGGCCTTGATGTTCCTGATGGCCACATTCATGGTGTTGAGCGTTTGTTGTTCGATAAACATGTTGCCGCCGCCAAACAGCTTGACCTCGTATTCGTGGATGGGGGCGGGGTATTTGCTTATTTCATTGATAAATAATTGGATTGCCTCATCGGCATAGCGGCCGTCCAGACTCATGGTGCTGTGACCGCGGCTGGGCAGCATGTAGTGGCACATACCGCCTCGCTTCTGTTCCGGGTGCCACATGGTAATGGCCACACAGGAACCAAGATGGGTGCGGATGATGGTGTCATCCTGCCCAAAATAGAATTCACCGGGTTGCAGCGAGACCTCTCTCATATTGAAACCCTTATGGTTTCAGATAGATGGAAGGCGATACCAGTTGCAGGCCATGGGGCAGACCGTTCAGGCTTTCGGCATGGCTGACGATGAGATAGCCCCCTTTGCGCAGGCGCGGTACCAACCGTTGCAGTACTTGTGCCTTGGTCTCCCGGTTGAAATAGATCATCACGTTGCGGATCAGGATGACATCGAACAGCCCGATGTCGGGCAGTTCCTGATTCAGATTGATGTGATGAAACTGCACCTTCTCGCGCAGCTTGCGATCGATGATGAAGGTGCCCTCCTGAAAACCGACCCCTTTCAGGCAGTACTTCATCAAAAATGGCAGCGGGATGTTGTGGGCCCGCTCGATGGGATATTGCCCCGCTCTGGCCTGCTCCAGCACCCGGGTCGAGATATCCGAGGCGATGACCTCCCAACTGCCATGGTTCAGACTGTCGGCCAGGGTCATGGCCAGGCTGTAGGGCTCTTCACCGGAAGAGCTGGCCGCGCTCCAGATCCGCACCGCCCGTTCTTTTGGCAGTTGTGCCAATACCTTGTTGCCGAGAAATTCAAAGTGTTTGGGTTCGCGGAAAAAATAGGTCTCGTTGGTGGTGAGCAGATCGAGTGCGACCTGCAGCTCTGCCCCCCGGTTATTCATGATCAGGCTGAAATAGTCGCCGTAGCTCTCCAGCTCGTAGTGGCAGAGCCGCTTTGACAGGCGGCTGGCGACCAGGGCCTTCTTGGCCGGAGACAAGTCGATACCCGCCGTCTGGTGGATCCAGCGTTGAAACTGCGCAAATTCATCATCATGCAACTGGGTCTGATACACGCGCAAACTCCCTGCGGTGAGCAGGATGCGGGTGAGCTTGGCCCACCCGCATCAGGCTAGAAGCGGATAAAGTCGGCGTCATTGTGAGGGCGTGGGGTGGTGCCTACACCTTCCTGGCCATTGCCCTCGTGCATGAAACGCCCCCGTGGGCCACCACGGGCCGGTGCCTTCTGGTTGGCGCCGTGCTTGTGCTGTTCCAGCGTGAAGAACTCCATCGCCAATTGCAGCTGTTCGGCCTGGCTGCTCATCTCCTCGGCTGTGGCGGCAAGCTCCTCACTGCAGGAGGCATTTTGTTGAGTGACCTGGCTCAACTGATTCATGGCGATGTTGATCTGGCTGACGCCGGTGGACTGTTCGGCGGAGGCGGCGCTGATCTCCTGCACCAGATCCGAGGTCTTGTTGATGGAGGGCACCATCTGATCGAGCAGACGGCCCGCCTTCTCCGCCATGTCGACACTGCTAGAGGCCAGCTCGCCGATCTCCTGGGCCGCGACCTGACTGCGCTCCGCCAGTTTGCGCACTTCGGCAGCCACCACGGCGAAGCCCTTGCCGTGATCCCCGGCCCGGGCAGCCTCGATGGCGGCATTGAGGGCCAGCAGATTGGTCTGGTAGGCGATGTCGTCGATGATGCCGATCCGCTTGGCGATCTGCTTCATGGCATCGACCGTGAGCTTGACGGCCTCACCGCCTTCCACGGCCTCCTTGGCGGCCTTGCTGGCCATGCCATCGGTGACCTGGGCATTGTCAGTGTTCTGGTTGATGCTGGCGCTCATCTGCTCGATGGAGGCGCTGGTCTCTTCCATGCTGGAAGCCTGTTCGCTGCTTGACTGGCTGATGGACTGGGCGGTGGCGCTGACCTGCTCGGCCGCGCTGGAGAGATTGTCAGATGCGCCCCGTACTTCGGTGACGATATTGGTCAGCGAGACGATGGTCTGGTTGAGGGAGTCCTTGGTGGTGCCAAACACTCCGGGGTAGTCGGCCTCGACCTGTTGGGTCAAGTCGCCTCTGGCCAGGGATTGCACCACCCGGATCACGTCGTTGAGGCTGGTATCGATCACCTCAGCGATGCGATTGATGCCCTCTCCCAGGGTCTGGAAGAAGCCATTCTTGCCGGTCAGGTCCATGCGACGGTGCAGTTCGCCGTTGATCACCGCCTGCACTATTTCCGACATCTCCCGCTCGATGGCGACTTCCTTGGTGCGATCCGACCACTCGACCACGGAGCCGAGTCGTTCGCCATCGTCACCAAACACCGGGTTGGCGATGAGCGAGAAGGTGCGCCCGCCGAGCAGGATCTGGGTGCGATAGGTGTTGTTCAGCTTGGCCAGCATGCTGCGCTGATGGCCCGGATTTTTGTGGAAGCTGTCGATGTTGGCCCCCATCAGGGTGGCTGAATTGAAGTTGTAGAGTTCTTTGCGAATATCGGATTCAGCCAAGCTCAGCATCTCTTTGACGGATTCATTCATGTAGATGATGTTGAGATCGGTGTCGGCGATCATCACGTTGGTGCTGGCGCCATCGAGCGCCTTCTTGACGCGCAAACTCTCTGCGGCGGCGATCTTGGCCGCGGCACTGGCTGCCTTCATCTCGTTCTCGATGGCGATCTCCTTGGTCCGATCGGCCCACTCGACCACGGAGCCGAGCCGTTCACCGCCATCGTTGAAGACCGGATTGGCGATCAGCGAGAAGATGCGCCCCCCGACGGTTATCTGGGCGCGATAGGTGCTGTTCAGTTTGGCCAGCATGCTGCGCTGATGGGAAGGGTCTTTGTGGAAGGTATCAATGTTCTTGCCCATCAGCTGTCTGACATCAAAATTGGGCAGATCTTTGCGAATGTCCGATTCGGCCTGGCCCAGCATGGCGAGCACGGCTTCATTCATATAGACGATGTCGAGATTGGTATCGGCGATCATCACATTGGTCGAGGCCCCATCCAGCGCCTTGCGCACTCGCAGGTTTTCGTCATACAGGGTCTGGTTGGCACTGATGGTGGCGAGGGTGTTGCTAAGGCGCTCCCCCAGCAGCGCCAGCACGGTATTGAACTCCTGACAGAGTTCCCGCAGCGGGCCGCTGAGCGAACCCAGCTCCAGCTGGGCTGACTGGTCGCCTTGTCTGATCCCCTGCTGGAGCGATCGGGTTGCACCAATGAGCTGGAGCAGTTGTTCCTGCAGCAAGGCATGAGCGCTGCCGTTGCCGAACAGATTGCCAAAAAATGATTGAGTCATGAGCCTTATCCTTGTGCGACATGTCATTGCTGTGTGGTGTGGTGAGCGACACTCTTGTTGCTTGCTACGCCTGAATCACGGTGTCTGTGGCTTCTGTTCCAGCAACCGTTCCTGCTGCTGGGTCAGTTCGCTGAGCTGTGCCATCTCATCGATGGAGAGCACCTTCTCGGTATTGATGAGGATGACAAATTTGCCATTTACCTTGCCCATGCCGCTGATAAAGTCCGCCCGGATGCGAGCCCCGAAACTCGGTGGTGGCTCTATCTCATTGCAGGGAATGGTCAGCACCTCGGAGACGGAGTCGACCACCACGCCGATGTCCTGATTGCCGTGTTCCGGATCGTCCGGATGCACTCCCTCGATAATGACGATGCAACTGCGACGGGTGATGCTGGAAGGGGCATTGCCAAAGCGGGCATTGAGATCCACCACCGAGACCACGGCTCCCCTGAGGTTGATCACGCCGCGGATGAAGCTTGGCATCATGGGAATGGGGGTGATGTTGCCGTATTCGATGATCTCCTTGACCCCGAGAATATTGATGGCAAACATCTCGCCGTTGATGAGAAAGGTCAGGTACTGGGCATCGCCCTGATTATCAGGGGCCAGCGTGCCAGGCTGGACGGCCACTTCGGTAGACATGCTCATGGGGCTCTCCGGTTAAAAACGGACAAAATCGGCCTCGTCAACCTGAGGTTGCGTTGCCGTATTGCCGTGCAGTGGGTGCTGGGTCGGCATGACAAATTTGCCTCTGGGGGGCAATCCTTTATGTCCGCTCTCGTGAGTCCTTGCCGGTTTGCTCAGGTTCTCCAGCGAGAAAAAGTCCATGGTTTGCTGCAGCTCGTTGGCCTGAGAGCTCATCTCTTCGGCCGTGGCCGCCAGCTCCTCGCTGCTGGCGGCGTTTTGCTGGGTCACCTGGTTGAGCTGGCTCATGGCGAGGCTTATCTGGTTGGCGGCGCTGGCCTGCTCACCGGAGGCGGCATTGATCTCTTGCACCAGATCGGAAGTCTTGCGAATGGAGGGCACTATCTTGTCGAGCAGGCTGCCCGCCTTCTCGGCAGTATCGACGCTGCTCGATGAGAGCTCGCCTATCTCCTGCGCCGCTATCTGGCTGCGTTCGGCCAGCTTGCGGACCTCGGCGGCCACCACCGCGAAGCCCTTGCCGTGTTCACCGGCCCTTGCTGCCTCGATGGCGGCGTTGAGTGCCAGCAGATTAGTCTGGTAGGCAATGTCGTCGATGATGCTGACCTTGCGGGCGATCTGCTGCATCGCTGCCACCGTCTGCTGGACCGAGCGGCCACCTTCGGTGGCTTCGAGCACGGCACTGCTGGCCATGTTGTCGGTGACCTTGGCGTTGTCGGTGTTCTGGTTGATGCTGGCACTCATCTGCTCGATGGAGGCGCTGGTCTCTTCCACGCTGGCGGCCTGTTCGCTGGTGGCCTGGCTCAGGGATTGGGCCGTGGTACTGACCTGGTTGGAGGCATTGGTCAGGTTGTCGGCAGCGTTGCGCACTTCTTCGATGATGGCGGTCAGCGCCTCTATGGTGCTGTTGAGGCCATCCTTGGTCTGGCCAAAAATGCCCGGATAGGGTTGTTCTATCTTCTGGGTCAGATCACCTCGTGACAGGGCGGTGGCGATGCGCATCACATCGTTGAGGCTGGTGTCGGTGACGTTGGATAGGCGGTTGAGCAGTTCGGACAGCCGCTTGATGTAGCCCTGGCGTCCATCCAGTTCGATCTTGTAACTGAAGTTTCCCTGCTCGACGGCGGCAGTCACCAGGGTTTCGATGTCGTTGATGAGAGCGGTCAGCTTGTTGACCATGTTCTGCATGGCCAGCAGCAGTTGTCCGGCTTCGTCGTGGGCTCCGATATCGATGGTGACGTCGAGGTTGCCTTCGGCCAGGTGGTTGGCTACCTGCAGTGCCTGGTTGATGGGGGAGATGATGCTGCGGATGAGGACGATGCCAAACCAGGCTGCAGCCACCATGCCTGCGGCAACGACCGCCAGCATGGTGAGCAGCATGACGTCGTACCAGGCCTGCGCCTGCTCGTACTCGGACTTGGCGACGTCGAGCTGCAGGCTGACCAGCTCGGTTATCTTGCCACCGATGGGATCGATGGAGCTGTAAAGCTTGCCGTCAAATTCGTTGAGCATGCCGGTGACGACACCGCGCTGGGTCGAGAGAAACGCTTCCAGCCGGGTAATATCCCGATCCGCTGCGCTGAACAGGCTGTTGGCCTCGGCTGACAGCTTCTGCTCGGCTTCGGTCAGCTTGGTGGCCTGGTAATGCTGCCACTCCAGTTTGATCTGCTGCTGGGCATGCTGGATCTGCTGCCGCGCCTCTTCGGCGCTGATGAGGCCCGCATTGGCCTTGTTGACGTTGTCGATGATGGCGACGGCATAATTGTCTGAGATGGTCTTGAGCTGTTTGAGCGGCACCACCCGATCGTTGTAGACCCGCTGCAGACCCTTGTTGCTGCTCTGCATGTTGTAGAGCCCCAATGCACCCACTCCCAGCAGCAGTGCGCAGAGCAGGCAGAGCAGAATGGTGAGTCGCAGCTTGATGGTGGAGTTTTTGAACATGACAGGCTCCTGGCGTTAATTGACTCTAGGTTGGGTTTGCAGACGTGGAATGGCGTACTGGCTCAGCTGGCCCAGCTCCTGCTCGATGGCGTGCTGAATGAGAGAGGGGATATCCAGAATGAGGGCAACTTCACCGCCTCCCAGAATGGTGGAGCCGCTGATCCCCTGCAGGCGCTGGAACAGCTTGCCGAGCGGCTTGATGACGGTCTGGAATTCACCCAGCAGCTCGTCGACCACCAGGCCGGATTTCTTGCCGCCGTGGCTGACGACCACGATGTTTTCCCGGCGCCCTCTGGCGCCCTCTACGTCGAAATAGTGCTGCAGCCGGACAAAAGGCAGCACTTCACCGCGCAGATTGATGTAGTTGCGCCCCTGGGTATCGGCCAGCGCGCTCTGGGTCAGCTCCACGCATTCGATCACCATGTCGAGAGGGATGACGTAGTGGGTCGTGCTGACGCGCACCAGAAAACCATCGATGATGGCCAGAGTGAGCGGCAGCCGGATCTGGACCCGGGTGCCGAGGCCGGGTTTGCTGTCGAGTTCGACACTGCCGCGCAGGGCCTGGATGTTGCGTTTGACCACATCCATGCCCACCCCGCGGCCGGAGAGATTGGTGATGGCCTCCGCCGTGGAGAAGCCGGGTTCGAAGATGAGCTGGTAGATCTCCTGATCCGTCAGGGTGGCATTGGTGGTTAGCAGGCCGCGTTCTTGCGCCTTTTGCAGGATCCTGGCCTTGTTGAGGCCGGCGCCATCGTCCTGGATTTCGATGACGATGCTGCCTGAGTCGTGATAGGCGTTGAGAGTCAGGGTGCCCCGTGCCGGCTTGCCGGCGGCCACTCTTCTGTCAGCCGATTCGATGCCGTGATCCATGGCGTTGCGTACCAGGTGCATCAAGGGGTCGCCGATCTTCTCCACCACCGATTTGTCCAGTTCGGTATCACCGCCGGTGATGACCAGGGCGATGTCTTTGTCCAGTTCATGGCTGACATCCCGCACTACCCGCTGGAAGCGGTTGAAGGTATCACCGATGGGCACCATGCGCAGGCGCAGCGCACCATCCCGGATCTCTTCGACCAGCATGGCAATGGTGGAGTTGGCCTCCTGCAACTGGCTGTCCCGGGAGCGCTGGGCCAGCAGGTTGGCCCCCGAGCTGGCGACCACCAGTTCGCCCACCAGATTGATCAGGTCATCCAGCTTGTCAGCATGGACCCGGACATAGCGCCCCTCCTTGTTTTTGCTCTCCTTGTTCAGGCTCTGCTTCTTGAGCGCGGCATCCACCACCACCTCGCTGACGGCACCCTGAGCAATCAGGATCTCTCCCAGCTTGCCGACGTCGGTCTGCGGTTGTTCATGCTGGGCTTGCAGCCCGAGTACCAGCTCGCTGGCTGTCAGGGCGCCGGTCTTGACCAGCAGCTGTCCCAGCATCTCGTTGTCTTCCGGCAGGGCATTGATGAGGTCGATGTACTCGGCCAGCTTGCTGTGGGGTGGGATAATGGTGATGCGACAGTCATCGCGCACGAATTCGAACACATCGCTCAGGGCATTCTTGTCGGCCTGGGTGTCCAGATCGAGTTCGTAGCCCAAGTAGCAGCTCTCCGGATCGAAATGTTCCCAGTCGGGCAGAGCATGGTGAATGGTCTCGATGGCACAGAGGGTACCCATGGTGCCGAGGTAACGCAGAAAAGAGGTGGGATCCATGCCGTTGCGCAGCACATCCGGGCCAAAGCGCAAGGAGATGTGCCACAGAGACGTGGCACTGACATGACCCTCCTCCTTGCTGATCGGGCTGGTCTCGGCTGGTGGGTTGTGTTCCGGCAGGCCGGCTTGGCCGGTGGTTTGATGGCGTGCCAGGTTGCGCCGCAGCTGTTCATCCTGAGCCTGTTCATCCGCACCGAGCGCTTCCCCTTGTTCGGCCACCAGGCTGACCAGGCGTTCGATGTGATCCCGGCTCTCCAGCAGATCCTTGATGAGTGCTTCACTGATCGTCAGCTGCTGGTTGCGCACCTGATCGAGCAGATCCTCGACAATGTGGGTGAAGCTGACGATGGGTTGCAGGCCAAACAGGCCGGCGGAGCCCTTGATGGTGTGGGCCGCCCGGAAGATGGCGCCGATGAGCTCGCTATTGTCCGGCTCGTTTTCCAGTGTCAGCAGTGCGGACTCCATCTCCTCGAGCAGCTCACGCGCCTCGGCGATGTAGGTTTGCAGGGCCTGATCAAGATTGATGCTCACGAATGACTCCTTGTCCGCGGAACCGGCTAGGCGTGATCGGGGTGGGGGATGAGGGTGGGATCGCCGAAGAAGGTTGCCAGCTGGCACAGCTCAAGGGCATCGAGTACCGCATGGCTGTGCATCACCAGATGCAGTGGATAGCCGCCCTGCAGCGCCGTCTTCTTGGCGGCCAGCAGCAGTTGTAGACCGGCACTGTCCATTTCGCTGACCTGGGAGAGATCCAGCTCCAGCTCTTGCTGGCGATAGAGCAGGGGAGTGAGCGCCTGTTTGAGCTCGGCTGCGGTATAGATGGTCATCTCACCCGCAATGGCCACAACTGTCTTCTCTTCGCCCGTTTCGATATGCAGCGGCATGAACGCCTCCCGACTCAGGGCATGATGAGCTTGGCGACGGCAGCCAGCATCTGGTCCGGCTGAAACGGCTTGACCACCCAGGCCTTGGCTCCCGCAGCCTGTCCTTCCTGCTTCTTGCTGTCCTGGGACTCGGTGGTCAGCATGATCACCGGGGTGAACTTGTAGCTGGCCAGCTTCTTGGCCTCCTTGACGAAGCTGATACCGTCCATGTTCGGCATGTTGACGTCGCTGATGATGAGGTTGATCTTCTTGCCGTCGAGTTTCTTGAGGGCGTCCTTGCCGTCACAAGCCTCCATCACCTCGTAACCGGCGCCCTTGAGCGTCATGCCGACGACCTGGCGTATGGTTGCCGAGTCATCCACGATCAGGACTGTTTTGGCCATATATCTCTCCTAGAAAAAAGTGACATCAGCGTTGCTGGATGGGGTTGCCGTCGGGGTTTTGCGACCGTGATGGATATTGCGCTGCTCATCGGTGGCATATGAGAGTTCCATGTCTGCCAGCCAGCTTTCCGCATCGATCTGGATGGGGCCGGACTGGTGCGTTCTGGTGCGCGACGAGATCAGGTGATCGTTGAGGCTGTCCATGTTCTGACGAACATGGCCAAGGATTTGACTGACTCTATCCTGGAACTGTAACGACACGATGACATCGGAAATCTCACGGTGGATCCCGGTACTCTCGCTCTGCAGCAGGGCTGCCGATTCGGCCAGGCTGGTGGTGGCCATCCGAAAGCGCTCCAGTACCTGTTCGATGGCGTGTTCGGCGTCGCTGACGGCGGCCTGATCCCGCCCTGCCGCACTCTCGGCAATCTGGAAGGCCCGGCCGATGCCGGTGTTGATGGTATCGACCTTGTCGGTCATCTTCTGGGCGGTCTCGCTGGAGAGGCGCGACAGGGTGCGCACCTCGTCCGCCACCACCGCGAAGCCACGACCTGCTTCACCGGCCCTGGCCGCCTCGATGGCGGCGTTGAGGGCCAGCAGGTTGGTCTGGGAGGCTATCTTGGCCACGTCGAGCGCCATGGTATTGAGTTCGATGGTGTAGGCGGTGAGGGTTTTTATCTCTGCCAGCATGGCGTCACGGTTGGCCTGGGTGGAGTGCATGATGGCGACGACCTGATTGAGCTGGGCCTGGCTCTCGGCCAGCACGGCGGCCATCCCGGCCGATTTCTCACCGCCCAGATCACCGGCGGCGTTGTGGGAGGCGGCGACCGCCTCTTCCAGCTTGGTGGTCAGCCCGGCAAAGCGCTGGGTGAGGTCAATCATGGCCCCTTCGGTTTGCTGGCGAGAGTTTTCAATTTGTTGAGACCAGATGGGCACGGCCTTTTCGCACACCTGCTCAAGCCCGATGATGGAGTGGTTGAGCCCGGCAGCGGACCATGACGGAGTCTGTTCTTGTTCATCGAGCTTGCCGGCAGGTTTGGCGTGGTAGTGGCGGGCACTCCAGAGGGTGGCAGCCACGGCCAGCATCAGGTTGGCCAGCAGATAAGGCAAGGGGCTGCCCGCAAGTACCAGCAGCAGGGTGCTGAACAGGCCCAGGCCAAGGCCGCAGGCCCAGCTGACAGGCTCCCAGAAAGGGGAGGAGTGTGCCCTTGTGTTGTCTGTCATACGCGAACTTGCCCCTGCATATGGATGGAAGAAGGTGAACCGCCGTCCCCTCAGGTAGGGACCCAAGCGCCAACTTGCTACTTATCAATAGCTCAGTAAGGTTAGCGCAAAAAAATGGGCTGGTTACAAATTGGTCCTATTCGGGGGGGGCTACTGAGAAAACTGGAATATGGAGACTGTCACAGGGCCATCGTCGGGAGTCACAGCCGTGAGAGGGCCAGAGCCTGGGAGGAGGGGAGAAGTGCTGGGCGCTGTAATAAAAAGAGCCTGCATTGGCAGGCTCTTGGTGCTGTATGTGTGGATTTACGCTTCGTCGGCGTGGGCCTTCTGGCACCCTTCCACGGCATGGGCGATAAGCTCGAGCGCGCTCTTGTCGCACGGCGGCAGTTCGGCCTCGCACGCCTTGATGGGCGTCACGCGATCGCCCCACTTGATGATGGCTGCGCCCCAGGTCAGGCCGGCACCGAAGGCGGCAGTCAGCAGATAGCTGTTCGGCTGGACGCGGCCTTGTTCGAGCGCCTCGCACAGGGCGATGGGCACGGTGGCGGCGGAGGTATTGCCGTAGTGTTCGATGTTGACCATCACCTTCTCCATCGGTGCGTTCATGCGCTTGGCGAGGGTCTCGATGATGCGGATGTTGGCCTGGTGCGGCACGATAAGATCGATCTGCTCCGGAGCGATGCTGGCCTGTGCCAGTACCGTGTTGGTGGCTTCGCCCATGCCGCGTACGGCCCGCTTGAAGATCTCCTGGCCTTCAAAGTTGAAGGTAAAGAGGCCGTCGATGTCGGCAAAGCGTACCCGGTCGGTACCGAAGTTCGGCACGTGCAGGATCTCGCGCGCCTCGCTGTCACAGCCCAGCTTGTTGGCGATCAGGCCGCTCTCCTGCTCGCTCGCCTCGATCACCACGGCGCCGGCACCGTCACCAAACAGCACGGCGGTGTCGCGACGGGCCCAGTCCAGCAGATAGGTGAGGCGCTCGGCGCCGATCACCAGCACCTTTTTCATCATGCCGGTCTGTACCAGCGAGGTGGCGACCGAAAGGGAGTAGACGAAACCGGTGCAGGCGGCGTTGAGGTCGAACACGGCGGCATTGACGGCCCCCAGCTTCTTCTGCACCGCGGAGGCGGCGCTCGGCAGCAGGTTGTCCGGCGTGGCGGTGGCCAGGATGATGCCGTCGAGGTCGCTGGCTTCCAGCCCGGCGCATGCCAGCGCGCGACGCCCGGCCAGGGTGGCCAGATCGGAGGTGCTGACGTGGGAGATGCGGCGAGCCTTGATGCCGGTGCGCGGGTAGATCCACTCATCCGACGTATCCATGATGGTGCTGAGGTCGTCGTTGGTCAGTACGGAGGGAGGCAGGCATTTGCCCCAGCCTGTGATATTGGCGTATTTCATCTTGTTACCGCTTCTCAAGTGGATCGCCCGTGGGCGGAAAATCGCGCAATTATGCCGCACGGGGCAACCACTGTCATCTTGTGGTCATGGTTATCTGGCTGCTGGGTCACGCCAGGTTGCGGGTGCCGACGGGAAATTTCGCTTAAACCACAGGGCTTGCCTGCCCTAAGATAGGGCTTTCACCACTGGATGGAATCACCCCTTGCACAAAGCCAATCTCAACCTGCTGCCCACCCTCAAGGTGCTGCTGGAGACCCGCAACATCAGCCGGGCGGCGGAGCTGCTGCACCTGAGCCAGCCCTCCATCAGCAAGCAACTGGGCCAGCTGCGCAGCGAGTTTGGCGACGAGTTGCTGGTGCGGGAGGGGCAGCGCTGGCTGCTGACGCCACGGGCCGAGGCGCTGGCTGCCCAGCTGGCGGACTCCCTCGGTGCGCTGGAGCGACTCTACGAGGCCCCCGGTTTTGACCCGAGCCGCTGCGAGCGGGTGTTCCGGCTCGCCTCCTCCGATTACGTGGCTCAGCACATTCTGCCGGATATCTGCGCGGCGTTGGCCAGGGAGGCGCCGCTGGCGGCGCTGGAGTACAGCCTGTGGGACAAGCGCCTGCTGCCGCAGCTGTGGCAATCCGAGCTGGACATGGTTTCCACCATCACCGAACTGGTGCCGGATCAGATCCGCGGCCTGCATCAGGGGGAAGATCGGCTGGTGGTGTTGATGGGTAGCCACCATCCGTTGGCAGGGCGCTCGCTCAGTCTCGATGACTACCTCGCCTGGCCTCACCTGCAGGTGAGCGGCGGTGGCGACAAGGACAGCCCGGTGGAGCAGGTGCTGGCACCGCAGGGGCTGTCCCGGCGCTGGTTTGCCCGGGTGCCCTTCTTTCAGGCGGCGGTGGAGGTGTTGCTGCGCACCGACTGCCTGCTGACCACCCCGGCTCACATCGCCTGGCAGCTCTCCTGCGAGCACGCCCTGCATTTTTGCGATCTGCCGTTTGCCAGCCGTACCCAGCAGTATCATCTGCTGTGGCACCAGCGCCATCACCAGGATCCGGCCCACAAGTGGTTTCGCGAACTGGCCTATCCCTTCCTGCGCGAGCACCTGCAGCGCACGGTGGCGGCGAGTCGGAAGGTGTTGAACCCGCCCCGCTAACAATAGACGCTTGTGTTGGCCTATAGCCATTGGCTATGGGGTCTATTCTCAACTTTCACTTCTGGCATAACCAGGGGCCCTTTACCCTGAGCGCAGACATTCATATTCCGCTTGAGACAAGGAACACCATGGAACTGACGAGTTGGCTGGCACTGGCCGCAATCTGCGTGATGGGGGCCATCAGCCCGGGGCCGAGCCTGGCGCTGATCATCCGCAACACGGTGCAGGGGGGGCAGGGACACGGAGTGGCCACCGCGCTTGGCCACGGCTTCGGGGTTGGCATCTATGCGCTGATCACGGCTTTGGGTCTGGCCATCCTGATCACCCAGACCCCGCTGCTGTTTGATGTTATCCGCTACGGCGGCGCCGCATTTCTCGCCTGGCTCGGGGTCAAGGCGCTGCTGGCCAAGCCTGCCAAGGGGGAGGCGAGCGAAGAGGTGCACCAACTGCGCGGTCGGCAAGGCGCCTTCGAAGGCTTTATGGTGGCCTTTCTCAACCCCCAGCTCGCGGTCTTCTTCATCGCCCTGTTCAGCCAGTTTGTGCATGCCGACACCGGCTGGCGCGAGGGGGGCATCATGATGCTGACCGCCGGCGGGATCGACGCTGTCTGGTACGTGCTGGTGGCGCTGGTGCTCTCTCGTGGCCCCGTATTGGCCTGGCTCAAGGCCAAGTCCTTCGTCATCGACAAGGTAAGCGGTCTGGTGCTGCTGGGGCTGGCCTTGAAGGTGGTGCTCTGATCCAATCCTGTATTTTGCGGTGATCTTAAGCGGGATCAAGGCGGGGAGGGTGGCAATGCCCTAGAGTGGCGCCCATTTGCTGTCCGCCCTGATCCCGAGACCATGCACCAGAACAAGCACCCGTTAAGTCACACCAACCGGTTGGAGCTGCTGGCTCCGGCCAAGAACCTCGCCTACGGCATCGAAGCCATCAATCATGGCGCCGATGCCGTCTACATGGGCGGCCCCGCCTTTGGCGCCCGCAGCGCGGCGGGCAACTCCATCGAGGATATCGAAGCGCTGGCGCGCCATGCTCATCGCTTCGGTGCCCAGGTCTTTGTCGCCTTCAACACCCTGCTGCACGATCATGAACTGGAGCAGGCCCGGCGGCTGACTCACCAGATCTACGAAGCGGGGGTCGATGCGCTGATCGTGCAGGACATGGGGTTGCTGGCGCTCGATTTGCCCCCCATCGCGTTGCACGCCAGTACCCAGACCGACAACCGCACCCCGGAGAAGGTGAAATTTCTGCAGGATGTGGGTTTCTCCCAGGTGGTGCTGGCGCGCGAGCTGTCCCTTGCGCAGATCCACGAGATAAGCGCCGCGACCAACGTGCAGCTGGAGTTCTTTATCCACGGTGCGCTCTGCGTCTCCTACAGCGGTCAGTGCAACATCAGCCATGCCCGTACCGGCCGCAGCGCCAACCGTGGCGAATGTGCCCAGCTCTGTCGCCTGCCCTGCTCGCTGCAAAAGCCGGGCGGTGAAGTGCTGGTGGCTGACAGTCACCTGCTCTCCCTCAAGGACATGGATCAGACCGACAACCTGGAGGCGCTGATCGAGGCGGGGATCCGCTCCTTCAAGATTGAAGGGCGCCTCAAGGGGCTCGATTACGTCAAGAACGTCACCGCCTGGTATCGGCAGAAGCTCGATGCCATCTTGGATAGCCGCAGCGATCTGGTGGCCTCTTCGGCTGGCCGCTGTAGCTACAGCTTCACGCCTGATCCCAAAAAGAGCTTCAACCGCGGCAGCACCGACTACTTCCTCCATGGCCGCCAGCCCGGGATCGACTCCACAAAGAGTCCGAAATACGTGGGCGAGCCGTTGGGCCGGGTCACCAGAGTCACCAAGGATGGCATCGAGATCGATGGCAAGCCTGTGAGCCTCAACAACGGCGATGGCCTTGGCTTCTTCAAGCCGAACAACGAGCTGGTAGGGATGCGCCTCAACAAAGTGGAAGGTAAGCAGTTACTCCTGTCAGAGCGCATGCCGGGCTTGAAGGTAGGCACCGAAATCTACCGCAACCACGATCAGGCATTCAGCAAGGTGCTGGAGAAGGCCAGCGCCGATCGCCGCATCCGGGTCGATATGGTGCTGGCAGAGTGTGATGCGGGCTTGCGCCTCACGCTCACCGACGAGCAGGGCATCAGCGCCGCCGTCGCGCTCCCCTGCGACAAGCAGCCGGCCGACAACCCGGAGCGGGCGCTGCAACAGGCGCGGGATCAGCTTGGCAAACTCGGCAATACCCTGTTTGTGGCGCGCAAGGTTGAGTTGGCGTTTACTCACCCGCTATTCATCGCCGCATCCATGCTCAACGGCTTGCGCCGGGATGCCATCGCCGCGCTGGAGGCTGCCCGTATGGCCAGCTACCAGCGCCCCGAGCGACGCATCGCGCTGCGGGATATCCACTATCCCCAGCATCGTCTCTCCTACCTTGGCAACGTGCTGAACAGCGCTGCCGAGCAGTTCTTCCGCGAGCACGGGGTGGAGCGCATCGCGCCCGCTTATGAGGCGAACAAGGAGGAGCGGGAAGTGGTGCTGATGATCACCAAACACTGCATCCGCTACAGCCAGAACCTCTGCCCGAACGAGGTGCCGGGCCTCAAGGCCGAGCCGCTGGAGCTCAAGATGGGCAAGGACATCTTCCGCCTGCGGTTTGATTGCCACCGCTGCGAAATGCATGTGATGGGGAGTTTGAAGCGTTGATGAAGCTCACCTCTCCCGACATCTGATGCTTTACCTTCTCCCGGCGGCAGGCTCTATCAAGGAGTTTTCACGGGGAGGAGAGGCGAGGATGACGCGATTCAATGGAGAGGGGGCGCTGGATTATGACCAGCGCATTACCCGGCTGGTGCCCGGTTATGAGCTGCTGCACCAGCTCAGCGCGTCCCAATTAATGGGACGGCTTGGGCAGGAGGCACGCGTTCTGCTGGTGGGAGTCGGCACGGGCAGCGAACTGCTGTTGCTGGGCAGCCTGTGTCCCCGCTGGCAGTTCATTGCCCAGGACATATCGGCCGACATGCTGGCGCAGGCCAGAAGGCAAGCCGAGCAGGCGGGGATGGCGGCGCGGATCACATGGTGGGAGGGGCCGTTGCCGGCCGACAGCATGGCGTGTGACGGTGCACTCTGTCTGCTGGTGCTGCACTTTCTGCCGCAGGAACAAAAGGCGGCACTGCTCGCCGACATCGCCCGCCAGCTCAGGCGCGGTGCCCCTCTGTTGCTGGCCGACCTGATGGCTGCGCAAGACGATGACGAGCGCGCCGTGATGGGGCTGCACGCGCACCGTGCCGGTCTGCCTCGGAGCGCCAGCGAACAGATGGTGTTGCGCCTGGCACAGGACTTCTTTCCCCTCGATGAGACACAGACCCGGCACCTGTTGCAGGCGGCGGGCTTTGGCGTTGGTCGGCGCTATTTTCAGGCGCTCGGGTTCCATGGCTGGCTGGCCGAGCGCCTGTGAGTGGGCGCCGTGTCGTCAACCAGAGATACCCTCCAGAGTGAGCAGCGCCTGCTTGATGGGCAAGCCCCCCGCATAGCCAGTCAGGCTGCCGTTCTGGCCGATCACCCGGTGGCAGGGGATGATGATCGAGAGCGGGTTGCGGCCGTTGGCGGCACCCACCGCCCGCACCGCATTGGGCTTGCCGATGGCGCGGGCGATGTCGCTGTAGCTGCGGGTCTCGCCGTAGGGAATGTCGCACAGCGCCTGCCAGACCGCTTGCTGAAACGCCGTGCCTCTTGGTGCGAGCGGCAGGGTGAAGCGTTGCAGGCGGCCGGCAAAATAGGCCTCAAATTGCGCGAGAAAAGGGGCCAGCACCACCTTGTCCTGTCGCCAGCCACTCATGTCGGGCAGCGCGCGCAGCCCCGCCACGAAGTCCACGTGCAGCAGGCCGCGCTCGTCGATGGCCACCAGCAGATCGCCGCAGCGACTGGGCAAGATATCGTAGCGGATCATGGGGTTGTCTCCTCTGCTTGGTTGTCGCTTGCTGCGTGGCCTGGTACTGGCTCGGTCAGCAGGGCCGGCTCCTCGCTCATGGCATGCCACAGCCAGCTCGCCGCGTAGCCGCGCCAGGGCCGCCACCTTTCGCTGTGGGCCAATACCGCCTTCACCGGCAACTTGGTGCCGCCCCCCAGCGCCTTCAGTAGCACCAGATCCGAGGCGGGAAAGGCATCCGGATCCAGCCCGCAGCGCAGCCGCCAGTAGGCGACCGTCCAGGGGCCGATACCGGGCAGCGCCAGCAGCTGTTCATCGCTGGCGCTGATCAAGTTCAACTCGCCGCTGGCCAGCGCCTGCGCCAGTCTCTGCAGCGTTCTGATCCGGCTGCCGGGCATGCCGATACCGTCCAGATTGAGCTCGCACAGCTGGGCAGGGGTGGGCAACTGCGCCACCCCGAATTGCGCCTCGGTGCGTGCCACCAGCCGCCCGAGTATGGTGATGGCCCCCTTGACCGACACCTGCTGGCCGACGATGGCGCGCAGCATCACCTCGTACTCATCCCAGCCGGCGGGCAGCCGAACCCCCGGCCAGCGCGCCTGCAGGCGTGCCAGCAGCGGATCCTGCCCGAGCCGCGTACCGATGCGCTGCATGTCGGCATCGAGATCCCACATCCGGCGCACCCGATACAGCAGATCCGGCAGCGCGGTGGGCGGCAGATCATGGACGCTGAGCTGCAGGCTGTGCCCCTTGCCCTGGCTGATGCGCACCCGCGCGAGCTGATCGCCGACCCGGTGCCAGCGTTCATACCCCTCGCCATCTACCCGCTCCAGCCCCGGAATGGCGCGCAGCCGGTAGAACGCCAGCATGGCCGCCACGTCGTACGGGGGGCGGTAGGGCAGTTGCAGCGTGAGCATCGCCCCCTCCTCGGGCTGCGGTGCAGCCTGCGTCAGGGCAGCGTCGGCGCCGGTTGGCTCGCTCTGACGGCGCAGGGCCCGCGGCGCCAGCCCGTATGCCTGCTGCCAGGCATCGTTGAAGCGGCGAATGCTGGCAAAGCCCGCCGCAAACGCGATGTCGGTGATGGGCAGCCGGGTTTCGGTCAGCAGCCGCTTGGCGAGCAGCAGCCGGCGCGTCTGCTCCACCTGTTTCGGCGAGGCGCCGAGGTGCTGCTCGAACTGGCGGCGCAGCGTGCGCTCACTGATGCCGGCCTGTTCCGCCAGCGTGGTGAGCGAGCCTTCCGCCAGCTCGCCGCGATCGATCCGGGCCAGCAGGCGTGCCAGCGTCGGCGGCAGATCGCCGGGGGCGGCGGGCGCGAGCTCAGGCCGGCAGCGCAGGCAGGGGCGCAGGCCGTGCTGCTCGGCTGCGGCGGCGCTTTGGAAGTAGCGCACGTTGTGCTCGTGTGGCGGCCGCGCCGGACAGACAGGCCGGCAGTAGATGCCGGTGGAGAGCACGCCGGTAAAGAAGCGGCCGTCGAAGCGCGCATCGCGGGCCAGGCGTGCGGCATGGCACTGCTCGGCGCTGAGCGGCAGGTCTGACTCATCCTCTGTGGCCGGCGGCATCGTCATGGCGTGATCTGTTGGCATCGGTGGCTCCTTGCGCCGAAAACGGGGTGGGCGCGGCGGCCCGGATGAGTGAGAGACTAAGCAGGAACGCAGGCGATGACTAGCCAGAAACGGACAGCAATTGAAATAAAGCCGACACAGCGCCCGGGATCGCAGGGCGTGAAAAACAGATCGGTTTGGTGGGGCAAGTGTGCGAATCTGGGGTGACAACATCCAAGGAGGAGAGAGCCATGCCAGGACCCGCACGTGCCGGCGCCCTGATCTATGCCAGGGATCCCGGCCTGCTGAGCCACTTTTATCGCACCCTGCTGCAGATGGAGATCCGCAGCCAGAGTGATGAGCTGATCGTGCAGGAAAACGCCGATATCCAGCTGTTGCTGCACGCAATCCCCGCTCCCTATGCCGAGCAGGTGGTCATCACCACGCCGCCGCAGCTGCGCGAGCAGGGTGCCATCAAGCTGTTCTTTACCGTGCCGAGCCTCGCCTGGGCGGAGGCGAAAGCGGCCGATCTCGGTGGCGGCTTGCTGCCGCAGCAGTGGTCCGGCCCCGGTTTCGTGGTGCGCAATGCGTTCGACCCCGAGGGCAACATCCTGCAGTTGCGCGAGTTCGTTGGCGTGCCGGACGGGCGCTGATGCGCTGCGTTACCATGAAAAACGGGGCCGTGAGGCCCCGTTTGTTATCTGCTGGCGGGTGCGCTGACCCTACTTCAGATAGCGCTGTTCCAGATGGCGGCGCAGCCAGTGTGGATTCAGCGCCTCGCCGGTGGCGCGGCTGACCAGCTCGTCGGTGCCGTAGCGGCTGCCCTGGGACCAGATGTGACGACCCAGCCAGGCGAAGATCTCCGGCAGGCGGCCCGCCGCGATCAGCTCGCCCATGTTGCCGAGCTCCCGCTCGAGCGCGAAGCGCAGTTGCGCCGCGTACATGGCGCCGAGCGTATAGCTCGGGAAGTAGCCGAACGAACCGTCGGTCCAGTGAATGTCCTGCATGCAGCCATTCTGGTAGTTGCCCTGGGTGGAGAGCCCCAGCCACTGCTGCATCTTGGCGTCCCACAGCGCGGGGATGTCAGCCACCTCGATGCGCCCCTCGATAAGGTCGCGCTCCAGCTCGTAGCGCAGGATGACGTGGGCTGGGTAGGTCACCTCGTCCGCATCGACCCGGATAAAGCCGGGCTCGACCCGATTGTAGAGCTTGACCAGGTTCGCCGGCGCCAACGCCGCCTGCTCGCCGAAATGGGCGCGAATGTGCGGCGCCAGCAGCGTGAGGAAGGCGGGATCATGGCCGAGCTGCATCTCGCAGAACAGGCTCTGGCTCTCGTGAATGCCCATCGAGCGCGCCTCGGCCACCGGCTGGCCCAGCAACTGGCGTGGCAAGCCCTGCTCGTAACGGGCGTGACCGGTTTCGTGGACTATGCCCATCAGGCTGGAGACGAACTCCTGCTCGTTGTAGCGGGTGGTGATGCGCACGTCGGTCGGCACTCCACCGCAGAACGGGTGGCTGCTCACATCGAGCCGGCCGTGGGCAAAATCGAAGCCGAGCAGCCCCATCACCTGCTGGCCGAGCGCCTGCTGGGCGGCGATGGGGAAGGGGCCTTGCGGGATCAGCACCGATTCGCGCTTTTGCTGCTCGCTCACGGTCTGGATCAGGTTTGGCAGCCAGCCGGTCAGATCGCCGAAGATCTCGTCGAGCCGGGCGCTGGTCATGCCCGGCTCATAGAGCGCCAGCATGGCATCGTAGGGGCGTACCCCCAGCGCATCGGCACGCAGGCGAGCCACCTCGCGCGAGAGTGTCACCACCTCGGTGAGGTTGGGTGCAAAGCCCGCCCAGTCGTTCTCCTTGCGCTGGCGGCGCCAGGCGTGCTCGCACTTGCTGCCGGCCAGCGACAGCGCCTCCACGAGATCCCCGGGCAGCAGGCTCGCATCCTGCCAGTGGCGCTTGATTTCGCGCAGGTTGGCGCGCTGGAGCTCGTCCAGCGGCTCGCTCTCGGCCTTGGCAATCCAGTCGCCCAGCTCGGGGGCGGTGCGCTTGTGGTGGATCAGCAGCCCCAGTTCGGCCATGGCCTCGGCGCGGGCTTCGTTGCCCCCCTCCGGCATCATGGCGGCCTGATCCCAGCCACAGATGGCAGAGAGGTGGGAGAACCGGTGCAGCTGTTGCTGATGTTGTTCAAGTTTTTGATATGACATGGGATTGTCCTTGTTATCGTCCCTGATGGCGTACACCCCGTACCTGGCATGCTCGGGGCCGATCGATGCTAGCACTGCCCTCGTGCGTTTTACCACCCTGGCTTAGGATGACTGACCAGATGACGGGCGCTGGCTAGCCGAGCCGTTTCTGATGGCGTTCGCGGTTCTCTGCCTTCTTGCGCTCGCTCTTGCGCAGCAGCACGTAGAGAGCCCCGCCGCCGCCGTGGCGACGCTCGGCGCTGTGCATGGCCATTACCGCCGGCAGTTGCGGCAGCCAGGCGCTGACATAGCTTTTGAGCAGGGCGCGCGGCGTGCTGCGCTCCCCCTTGCCGTGCAGGATCAGCAGGCAGCGGATGTCGCGCAGTTCGCAATCCGCAATGAACTGCACCAGGCTCTGGCGCGCTTCGTTCAGGGTCTTCTGGTGCAGGTCCAGGCTCGCCTGCAGCTCGTATTTGCCGAGTCGCAGCTTCTTGTAGACCCCCTCCTGCACCCCGTCGCGCTTGAAGCCGACAATGGCGTGGGGGTCGAGCATCTCGACCGCTTCCATGCTGAGGTGATCCAGGGCGAGTTGTTCGGCGGTGGCGGCCTGGCGCCGCGCCAGCTGGGCGTCGGTCGGGCTGCTGCCCGCCGTCTGGAGGCGGATATGGTCGTTGCGAATGGGGCGCACATCGGCCACTTCATTGCGAAACAGTGAGAGTTCGTCGTTATGAGACACGGCAGGCTCCCCGCAGGTGGAATGAGCGGCCATTATAGCGGGCGGGGGCGGATCTGAAAGTGGCGGGCGCGCTGGTGGCGCTGGGTTGCTCAGCCCGTGAGCAAAGGGGAGGCGAGGGCGGGATCAGGCGATCGGGGATCGCCTGACGCAGGCTTATTGGCCCTCTTTCGGCGGCTTGGCGTTCATCACCTTGTAGATGAAATAGGCCGCGTAGGAACTGATCAGCAGGAAGGTACCGATAATCACCAACATGGACATCAGTCCCACGCTGTTGCCGAACATCAGGTTCATCCAAAATTCCATCTCATGCACTCCAGTCATCCCATTGATGACAGGCATGATAGATACCTCTTTGGGAGCAAAGAGATGATCTCGATCAAGTCCTCTTGTGGTTATTAAATCGGCAGTCGGATCTGTGAGCGCCCTCCCACATAAAGACCCTGACGGGGCCGATGTGGCCCCGCCTGCGCCCTACTGGCGGGCCTGCTTGCGCGGACCCGGCTCGGTGAGTGGGGTGATGTGCCAGCCCTGCTGCTCCAGCAACGCGAGCAAGCCCTGGTCGCCGTAAAGATGCAGCGCCCCTACCACGATGAAGCTCTCGTTTGGCAGGGTGGACCATTTCTTCAGCCAGTTGTGGTTGCGCTCCGCCAGCAGGGTCTGCTCCAGCCAGGCCTGCAGCTTGGACGGCGCCATTTCCGATTTGAGCAGGTTGATGAGGGTCGCCTCGTCCCCCTCTTCCCAGGCCTTCATCACCTCGCGAAAGCCACGCTCGAGCTCGGGTAGCTCGTCCAGGGTGCTCTCCAGCATCAGGGTCTGGTTGTCACCTACGCTGGCGAGGTAGCCGAGCTGCTCGAGCAGGGTCTCGAAGCCGATGATGGGCTTGCCGCTGTCGCCGGCCTGCTTGGCGAAGTGCTGATCCACCCCGAGCGCGCTGCGAAAATCGGTGCGCTCCAGCGCCGCCTGGGTGAGGGTGATGGCGGCGAACCAGGGGCGCAGTGGGGCCAGCATGTTCTCGGTCAGGCCGTTCTGGCCGGCGGCGATGATGGTGCGCCGGTAGAGATCGAGCGGCACGTGCTCCTTGAGGGTCTTGCCGTCCACCAGCCGGGTGATGGCCCCCATCTCTTGCCACTGCTGCTGGCTGATGTGGGTCAGGTCGACTTCCAGCACCAGGGCGCGGCTCTGCAGCCAGGCTCGCTCGATGGGGTCGGGCAGCGGATAGAGCGAGGGCTTGCCCGCGTGGATGGAGCCCAGCAGCCAGTGCTGCTGATCGCCCTTGCTGACCTTATAGAAGGCGGGGTCGGCAAAGGCGCTCAGCGGCAGCAGCAGGCAGAGCAGGAAGGGGAGCAGCAGGCGATGGAGTCTCATGAGGCACCTTATGTCAGCGGATGGCTTCTCTTCGTCACAATAACCCCTATGATAAGTCCTCATTTGTCACAGCCAAGAGGTTTTCCCATGCCCCACCTTCGTTTTCGGGCCGTCTCCGTCGACACCCTCAAGCAGATAAGCTCCCCCCTGCTGGCGGATCTCTGTGCCCTCACCGGGGGCAAACCGGAGTTCGTCACCCTGGAGAGCATCGACAGCCACTGGGTACGCGAGGGGGAGGTCGAGGCCGGCTTTCCGTTCGTCGAGCTGGTCTGGTTCGAACGCCCGCAGGAGCTGCAGGACGCGGCTGCGGCGCTGATCACCCGCCACCTGAAAGCGGTGCTGGGGGAGCAGACCTATGTGGTGGTGCAGGTGCTGCCCATCGTCAAGAGCTGCTATTACAGCAACGGCCAGCACTACTGAGCGGGGACTGCCAGGGATGGCGGCTTGGCTGATTCAAGCCACTCTGGTGCCGGTTGGTGGGGATGAGACGAAAGGCGACGATGCTCGTCGTCGCCCCTGGCGGCGGGCTGCTTGCAGGCGTGCCGGGTGGCGAGGCGGTCGCCGTCAGGCCGACTTGGCGAGGATCCGGTCTAGCAGGCGACTGGGCAACAGGCGGCGCAGCACCCCGAACAGCCGGGTCGGGAAGGTGACCGGATAGCGGTGTTTGGGGCGCGGGCTGCCGAGTGCGTGCAGCAGCGGCGCGATGCAGGCCTCGCTTGGCAGGGTAAAACCGCGGGCACCCCCTTCACGCTCCAGCCGGCTCAGGGTCTGCTGGTAGGCGGCCTGATGGCGGCTGGTGGCGGGCTCTATGTGGCGCAGGAAGGCGGCGCGGGCATTGGCCCGAAAGCGGGTGTCGATGGGGCCGGGTTCGATCAGGCTGATCTGCACGCCGCTGCCGGCCAGCTCCAGGCGCAGGGTATCGGTATACCCTTCCAGCGCGAACTTGCTGGCGTTGTAGGCGCCGCGATACTTCATGGCTACCAGCCCCAGCACCGAGCTGTTCTGCACGATGCGCCCCTCGCCGGCCGCCAGCATGGCCGGCAGCAGCTGGCGAATCAGGTGGTGCCAGCCGAACAGATTAGTGTCGAACTGCTCGCGCAGCGCCTGGGTGGGCAAATCCTCCAGCGCGCCAGGCTGGCCGTAGGCGCCGTTGTTGAAGAGGCCATACAGGCGGCCGCCAGCCAGTGCCTGCGCCTCGGCCGCACCTTGCTCTATGCTGGCCTCGTTGGCCAGATCCAGCTCGACCGCCAGCAAACCCAGCTGGCGCAGCTGCGCCACGTCCTCGGCCTTGCGGGCGGAGGCGATGACGGTGTAGCCGTGCTGGCCGAGCGCCTTGGCGGCAGCCAAACCGATGCCGCTGGAGCAGCCGGTGATCAGAACGAAGCGGGACATGGAGGCATCCTTGTTGTGACGGAGCAGGCAGCAGCGCCTGCGGTTTTGCATGTTAACCCGCTGATCAGAAAAAAGAAAACCGGGCCAATCGGCCCGGTTTGCTAACTTCAACCATCTGCTTACAGGATGGTGAACGGCATGATGATGTGGAACTTGACGTCTTTCTCGGAGGCGAAGATGTTGGGGTATTCGGTCCAACCGCCGCTCTGGCTGATGTCGTTGTTGTAATCGGTGTAGTGCAGTTTGAACAGGGTGCCCTTCAGCTTGCCATCCTGCACTGTGTACATGACGTCGAAGTTGGCTGCCCATTCGGTATCTTCACCGTTGGTGGCCTTGGTGCCGTCGCCTTTCTGGATATCCCAGCCGTAGGCACCGGAGACACCGACGGACCAGCCAGGTGCACCCACCAGGTCATCCAGGGAACGGGTCACGCCGAAGTAGAGCGCTTTCTCGTTGTTGGCGTTCCAGTCGGAGCGGGAGTCCCACCAGATTTCGTTCGCGCCCTGGGAGTTGCCGTAGCCACGGGTCAGACGGGGCAGGTAGTTGCCTTCGTTACCCTCGGCCTTGGTCCACAGACCTTCCAGACGGAAGCCGTACGGGCCCATGCCCCAGGCGGCGGTCAGCGCTTGCTGCCATGCCAGACCATCGTAAGTCTCGATGTCGGCACCACCCTTCTGATAGGTCTTGGTGTCGGAACCGTAGAACTGGTAGCTGGTGGAGAGGCCGTTCAGCACGTCGAATTTATGGGCCAGCTTGAAGTGGTAGCTGTCCATGTAGTTTTCGGAGTTACCGTAGGAACCTGTGATGGCGGTGCCGTTCTCGAAGGTGTAACGGGCGGCGACACCCTGGATGTAGTCGATGACGTTTTCATCGGCGAACGGATCCATCCATGCCTTGGCACGGGAGAACTTCTGGGTCTCTTTGTACCAGGGAGATTTGTACTCGTCGGCGATGGCGTAGGTCAGGTAGAGACCACCGAAGTTACCCTCGATCTGGCCACCACGGTAGGTACCCGGCTGATAGGACCAGTTCACGCCGATCACGCCCGGTACGTAGAGCTGGGTCAGACCACCCTTGGCGGTGAGGGCACCGTCCAGCGCCTTGAATTTCAGCGAGGCGTTGGCCAGGCTGAAGCCGCCTTCCGGGGAGCCATCCTTGTAGTTTTCGCCCCATTTGTTGCCGGCGAAGGAGAATTCGTTCTCCTGGTTGACCGGGTGGTTCTCGGTCACGGCCAGGTCATAGGCACCGAAACCGCCCACATCGATACCCACCACGTCCCAGGCGTAGCCGGAGTTGAAGTTCAGGGAGGCCTGGGTGGTGGCGTGGCTCAGGTTGGACTGGTACTTGCCTTCTTTGTTCTTGGCAGTGGGGTCGCCGTCAATACGCTGACGATCACGCTGGAAGTAGAAGAGGCCACCGTTGAGTTTGCCTTCTTCATAGAATTTGCTGGCGGCGGCTGCATAGGTGGGGCCGGCTTCGTCGGCAGCCAACACCATACCGGGGGCGAGCATGGCAGCAACGATGGCTGCGCTCAATGCGGCACGTTTGAAGATCACTTTTTCCATTTTGTATTGCTCCTGATTTTATGGACTTAGCTTTTTTTGTCCGGCAGTCAGGCAAGCGCCCGCCGCTCGGTATTGGCATTGCAATCAAGACCCCGAAGGGCAAAAAGTTCGAGTATGTCGGCTGCGGCCGCGACGTCTTGGCACATCTGCGGTGGTGCAGTTCTGTTCATCACATATTTTGTTTTTTTGTGTTCCGATCCTTGGCTATCGGACAATCCAAGAGTACGTTCGCGGTGCGAAATATCAATGGAAAGTTCCCACCAAGTTTCAAAAATATGACCGAGTGCAAATAATCATGACGCTTGCTGTGGACACTCCCAGCCCGCTGATATCGGTGATGACAACGTTTTCAGATGAAATTGCCGGCCGATCCGGACGGATCGCACGCTGCAGAGGGATCTTTCTTCGTTAACCAGCGGATAACAGATAATTTTGTGCCACAAAAAAAGATAAACCCCTGCGCGATGGCAGGGGCCGGGTAGGGAGGCGCCGGCTAAACCGGCATGGCTCAGGCCTGGTGACCGAGGATGCGCGGGATCTGGCTGGCCTGGTGGTGGATGTGCTCCGACACCTGCACCGAGAGACGGCTGCCCTGGCGGGCGTGCTGGCTGATGCGGCCGATGAGATCGGCAAAACTGGCCAGCTTGTGCTCCTGGCTCTTGGCGTTGTCGGCCCCCTGCAGGGCGATAACTGCCGTGCTGCGCGCCATCTCCCGCACCGCCTGGGTGGTCTGGCGCAGCTGCTCCGCCTGCTGGCGCTGAGCGGCGGCTTCTGCGGTGATCCGCGCCAGCACGGTACCGAGCTGCTCCCCTGCCTGGGTCAGCCTGGTCAGGATCTCGGTGATCTGGCCGAGGGAGCGCTGGGTATCGGCAGAGAGGTGGCGCACCTCGTCGGCCACCACCGCAAAGCCGCGCCCCTGCTCGCCCGCCCGCGCCGCCTCGATGGCCGCATTGAGTGCCAGCAGGTTGGTCTGCTGGGAGATATGGCCAATCACATCGACGATGGCGGTCACATCTTCCACCGAGCGCTTGAGCTGGTTCAGGGCGCCGCCGCTCTCGTCGATGGCAAGCCCGGTCTGGGCGGTGGCCTGCAACATGCCGCCCACCAGCTGCTCGCTCTGGCTCATGGAGTGCTCGTTGTGCTGGGCGTGCTGCGCTATCTCGGCGGCCACCTGATGCACCTCGCCGGCCAGCTGGTTCAGCTCGTTCATCATCAGATCGCTCTCGTCCACCGCCTGCTCCGTGGTGCGGGTGCTGTGATGGATCTCCTGCACCTGGTTGACCATCCCCTGCAGGCTTTGCGACACCGCTGAGAGCTGGCCCTCTTTCTGCTGCTGATCCTGCTGCAGCCGCAGGATGAGGCGGTTGTAGCTGGCGACGATGTCAGCCAGCTCGTTGCGCTCGCGCCCCTCTGGCAGGGTTTCGGCCTGCCCGGTCTCGTCGAGCTGCAGAAAGGCCGTGCGCAGGCGCAGCAGCGGCCTGACCAGCCAGCGGCGCTGCACCAGCGCAAACAGCAGGGCGACCAGTACCAGACAGAGCGCCAGACTGCCGAGGATGGCGGCCAGCCGCTGGTTGACCGCCTGGCGGGCAGCGGCCAGTTCGCTGCCCATCTGGCCGGTGGCCTGCAGCATCTGGCTTATGTCCTGCTGCACGGCGAGACGGCCCGCCTGCTGCTGTTGCAGCGCCTTGCGGCTGTTCTCCAGCTCCTGTGGGTAGCGCTTGAGCAACGAGAGCAGCTCGGCTTTGGGCAGATCGCCTAGCTCCTTGCGCTCCGGTTCCCCCAGAGTGAATTCGTCGGCGGGGGGCGCCTCGAACAGGCCGAGCGGCGGCAGGGCCGCCAGCTGCTCGGCCTGTTTTTGTAGGGCCGCCAGCTCGAACTGCAACCCTTCCAGCAGCTTGGGGCTGGCCTGCTCCATGTAGTTCTGGCGCAGGTGAGCGAGCCCGGGCAGTGCTGCCAGCAGGTCGCTGGCCAGCTGGCGATAGCGCTCGGCGCTGGCCGGGTCGCTCCCCGTCGCCCCTTGCTGGCCATAACGCAGCAGCGCCCTGGCCTGATCGGTCAGCTCGTTCTCGGCATTTTGCAGCAGCCACTGGCTATTGCCGGAGAGCTTGCCGGCCGCCAGATAGTCGCTGTTGATGCGCGCTCCCATCTGTTCGAGCAGGGTGCGCAGCGGGGCGATGAGCGCCACATCCTGCTGGGAGAGCTGGGCAAGCGCCTGCTTGCGCACCGCTTCGACCTCGGTCAACCGCAGCGGATCGCCGCTGGCGAGGTAGTCGCGCAGGGTGCCCTGCAAGGTACCGGTGAGCCGCTGTTGCAGCCGTTCGTGCTGGTACTGGGCCTGCTCGGCCTGGTTGAGCTGTTGCCAGCCATGCCAGAGGGCACCGACCTGCACGGCGGCGACCAGCAGCAGAGCGAGAGAAGAGAGAGAGGCGTAATGGGCAATTTTCACGGCAGCATTCCTGCTTGTTGAACCACGGCGATGGGCGTCGGCGTGAGCTTAAGCAGCAGAGATGGCGCTTTTATGACAGTCAGCCCGGCGGCCCGGACTGACTGTCGAGGAGGCTGGCTTACGGCTGCGGTGCCGGGGCTTCCTGCTGCTGGCGGGCAGGGGGCTTGCCCAGCATGCCGAGCAGGGCGCCACCCATGATGAGAGCACCAGCCACCAGGTGACGGGGGGTCAGCTGCTCGCCATTGAGCAGCACCAGCAGCAGCGTGCTCAGCAGCGGCGTCAGATAGGCCAGCGCGCCGATCCTGCGTGGATCTCCGTCTCGCAGCGCCAGATACCAAGTGACGAAAGCCGCCCCCATGGGGCCGAGCGCCAGCCCGATGATGAGGCCCCAGTCACCGGCCGGGATGCGGGCCACCGGCAGCGGTCCCTCCAGCAGCCAGGCCAGCAGCAGCGCCAGCAGCCCGGCGGGCAGGCAGGCCGCCGCCGTCATTACCGCCGGGGCCGGCGGCAGCCGGCGCGACAGCACCGAGTAGGCGCCCCAGACGATGGCGGCCCCCAGCGCCAGCAGATAGCCCGGCAGATAGGCCTGTTGCAGCTGCAGCTCGCCGTTCACCATCACCAGTACCGAGCCGGCCAGACCCAGAGCGCCGGCCAGCAGGTGACGGCCGTGCAGCGGGTGGCCCGGCAGCAGCAATGGGGTGAACAGGATTATGCACAGTGGCCACAGGTAGTTGATGAGGTTCGCCTCCAGCACGGGGGCGTGGCGAAAGCTCATGAACAGCAGCAGGTGGTAGAGCAGCAGGGCGCTGATGGTCACCAGCCAGTTGACCGGGCGAGCCCGCCACTGACGCCAGAACGGCAGGGCTCCCACCCCGCAGAAAAACAGCACCAGCCCCACCAGCACCAGCGGTGACACACTGGTGACCCGGGAGGTGAGCGCCGCCAGCGAGGCCCACAGCACTATGGTCAGCAGCGCCAGCCCGGTGGACTTGTCCCACCACGAAGCAGCAGACATCCAACACTCCTTTGCAGATGAATGAACAAAAGGAGGGCCAGTCTAGCAGACCGGCCCTCCCAGGGCATAAAGTGTTGCCCTTCATTTACCGGTGGCGGGGATGCCTGTTCTCATGCCACGGAGTATTGCAAGATTGCGGACCACCATGGTCATCAGGGACTCAGTTTGAGCAGGCGTCCCTGACCTGAGTCCGTCAGCAGATAAAGCACGCCGTCGGGTCCCTCCTTGATGGTGCGGATCCGCTCTCCCTGCTCGGTGAGCAGCCGCTCTTCCCCGATGATCTTGTTCCCCGCCAGCTGCAGTCGTACCAGAGCCTGGCCACGCAGGGCGCCGATCAGCAGATTGCCCTGCCAGCCTCGAAACAGCTCGCCCTGATAGAAGATCATGCCTGATGGGGCGATGGAGGGCACCCAGACCCACTTGGGGGGCGTCATCCCGGGAGCTTCGCTGCCAGAACCGATCTTGCCGCCGCCATACTCCTCGCCGAAGGTCACTCTGGGCCAGCCATAGTTGTGACCGGGCAGGATGAGATTGACCTCGTCCCCGCCCTGGGGGCCGTGCTCGTGGGCCCAGAACTGCTGGCTGCCGGGGCGCAGGGCGGCCCCCTGCATGTTGCGATGGCCCAGGCTCCAGATCTCCGGCAGGGCGCCGGGTGTCTTGAGGAAGGGGTTGTCGGCGGGGATCCGGCCATCCTTGTGCAGGCGTACCGTCTTGCCGAGGTGGTTGTCGAGGGACTGGGCCTGCTCCCGCTCGCTGAAGCGATCACCCAGGGTGATGAAGAGGTAGCCATCCTCCGTCAGCAGCAGCCTCGATCCGAAGTGAGCGCCCCCGGCGACCTTGGGCTGCTGACTAAACAGCCGTTGCCAGTCGACGAGCACATCCTTTTGCAGCCGTGCCCGGCCCACGGCGGTTCCGGCCCCTCCGTTGCCTGGCTCGCTGTAGCTGAGATAAATCCAGCCATCGTCATCCAGGGCGAGATCGAGCAGGCCACCCTGCCCTGTAGCGGCAATCGCCGGCAGTCCCCGGATAGGGTGGCGCTCGCCAGTTGCGTCTATGCGCAGCAGCCGGCCGGGCCGCTCGCCGACCAGCCATTCGCCATCGGGCAGGATAACCAGTCCCCAGGGGTGGCTCAGCCCCTCTGCCAGCGGGGTCAGGGTCAGAGCCCGCAGCGGAGTTACCAGACAGATCAGCAGCAGGGTGAGCAGTCGCAACATGGTGTCCCTCTCTCAAATCAGGCCAGTGTCCAAATCGGGTCGGTGCGTCGCCAAAACGCCGCTGAAGTATAGGGGCAAGAAAAACCTGAGGCACAACAAGCTGCTGCGTCATCGGTGTGCATACACTTCATGCTGTCTGCGCAGCATTGGCAGGGTTGGCAAACCACAGTCCAGGTCGGCGCACCGCGGCAATTCGCTCTCCCAGGGAGCATGGAGGAGTCACATGTCATCATTCGCATCGGCGCCCAGGCGCCTTCTTCCCGATTTGCTGGCCGGCATCACCGCGGCGGCGGTGGTGCTGCCCAAGGCCATGGCCTACGCCACAGTGGCCGGGCTGCCGGTGGCGATCGGTCTTTACACTGCGTTCGTGCCCATGCTGATCTACGCGTTGCTGGGCTCCTCCCGGGTGCTCAGCGTCAGCTCCACCAGCACCCTGGCGATCCTGACCGCTACCCAGCTCGGGCTGGTGGTGCCGGATGGCGATCCCGGCAGGTTGATCACGGTGACGGCCACCCTGACCCTGCTGGTCGGCGCCATGCTGCTGCTGGCGGCTGTGCTGCGGCTAGGTTTCGTGGCCAACTTCATCTCGCTGCCGGTGCTGGTGGGGTTCAAGAGCGGCATCGGGCTGGTCATCATCCTCGATCAGTTGCCCAAGCTGTTCGGGGTACATATCCAGAAGGAGAACTTCTTTCTGGATCTCTACCATCTGGGACAGGCTCTGCCCCATACCTCCTGGCTGACGCTGGGGGTCGCCCTCGTTACCCTGGTGGTGCTGGTGGTCATGGAGTGGCGTTTTCCCCATTCGCCCGCACCCCTGCTGGGGGTGAGTCTCGGCATAGCGCTGGTATGGGGCTGGGGTCTGAACGAGGCTGGGGTTGCCATCGTCGGCGCCATTCCCACCGGCCTGCCCAGTGTGACCATGCCGGACTTGACCCTGGTGCTGCAGCTGTTGCCGGGGGCGGCCGGCATTGCGCTGATGAGTTTCACCGAGACCATCGCCGCCGGCCGTGCCTTCGTCGGGAAGGAAGAGCCCGAGATCAACCCGAACCGCGAGCTGGTGGCCACCGGGTTGGCCAACCTGGGGGGCTCCCTGTGTGGCAGCATGCCGGCAGGGGGCGGCACTTCCCAGACGGCAGTGGTACGTTCCGTTGGCGGCATGAGCCAGCGGGCCTCCGTGGTCACCGCCGTGATGGCGCTGGCGACCATGATCTTTCTCGCTCCGCTGCTCTCCTGGCTGCCGAGCGCCACTTTGGCGGTGGTGGTCATCGTCTACTCGGTGGGGCTCATTCAGCCGGGAGAGTTTCGCAAGATAGGGCAGATCCGGATGATGGAGTTTCGCTGGGCCGTCATCGCCTGCCTGGGGGTGCTGCTGTTCGGTACCCTGGAAGGCATAGTGGTGGCGATCCTGGCCTCCTTGCTGGGGCTGGCCAGCCAGACGGCGCAGCCGCCGCTCCATGTGATTGGCCGCAAGCCCGGTGAGGATGTGTTGCGCCCGCTGGCGGCCCGCCACCCGGATGACGAGACCATTCCGGGCCTGCTGATCCTGCGACCGGAGGGGCGCCTCTTCTTCATCAATGTGCAGCATGTGGCGGCCGGGATGCGCGAATTGATCGCGCGCCATCAACCCCGGGTGGTGGTGCTCGATATGAGCCGGGTACAGGATGTGGAGTATTCGGCTTTGATGATGCTGATGGAAGGGGAGCAGCTGGCCAGATCCAAGGGGGTTACGCTCTGGCTGGCCGGACTCAATCCCGGGGTGCTCGAGAATGTGCGCCGCAGTGGCTTGGCTGCCCAGCTGGGGGAGAGCCGCATGCTGTTCAATGCCAGGGCCGCCATCCGTCAATACCAGCAGAATCAGGGGTGAGCACAGACTCACCCCTGCCGCTGTCTAGAAGGGTTCCGGGATAAAGCGGAACGGGTGCTCAGAGGGTTTGACCTTGCCTATCTTGCGTTTGGGCAGCTTGATGGGCTCGGCCGGGAGATCCTGATAGGGAACGTGGGCCAGCAGGTGGGAGATGATATTGAGCCGCACCTTCTTCTTGTCCTCGGAGCGGGCCACGAACCAGGGGGCCCAGGCGGTGTCGGTGGCGGTGAACATGGCGTCCCGTGCCCGGGTGTAGTCATCCCAGCGATCGAATGACTTGATGTCCATGGGGGAGAGCTTCCAGATCTTGCGGCCATCGTCGATGCGATCCCGCAGTCGCCGCTCCTGCTCGTCGGGGGTTACCTCCAGCCAGTACTTCAGCAAAATGATGCCGGAGTCGACCATGGCCTGCTCCACCATGGGAACCCCGGCCAGAAACTTGTCGCTCGCCTCCTCGCTGCAAAAGCCCATGACGCGCTCCACGCCGGCCCGGTTGTACCAGCTGCGATCGAAGATGACGATTTCGCCCGCTGCGGGCAGATGCGGGATATAGCGCTGGAAGTAGAGCTGGCTCTTCTCCCGCTCGGTGGGGGCCGGCAGCGCTATGACCCGGAACACCCGAGGACTGACCCGCTCGGTGATCGCCTTGATGGTGCCCCCCTTGCCGGCGCCGTCGCGCCCCTCGAACACGATGCAGACCTTGAGCCCCTTGTGCACCACCCACTGCTGCAGTTTCACCAGCTCCACGTGCAGGCGACGCAGCTCCTTCTCGTATGCCTTGTTGCCAAGGGGCTGCTGCACGTCGGCCACGGCCGGCTGTTCTATTTTGCTTTTTTTGTTGTTACCCATGATGCCCTTCTTTTTGTCCCAAACGGATTAGAGTGCGACCGTCATCCCGGACGGCGCATTTCAAGCGTAGATGAGGGTTTTTCGGGCATGGGGATAGAGAAGACAAAGGGAGGCCATCATCTGGCGCAGGGCGTAGGGGAAAGTCCGGCTGAATGGCGGCCTTGGCCTGAAACGAGCAAGGGGTTGGCATCGTGATGATGCCAACCCCTTGTTTTGTATGGCGCTCCCGACTGGAGTCGAACCAGTGGCCTGTCCCTTAGGAGGGGACCGCTCTATCCTACTGAGCTACGGGAGCATTGTGGCGGGCATTATACAAGAAGCCGCTCCCTTTTAAACCCTTGATTCTTATTCCAATACTGCCAGATCCCCGATCTGGATGTTAAACGGCGAATATTTGTTCTGGCTGCTGATGATGGCGCCATCCTCGAACACCTGCACCACTTCGAACAGGCCGTCGGCGGGGTTGCGCATCATGCGCGACTTGCCGTAGGGGTCGATGAAATCGGCATCGTGCTGGATGCGGAACTGATCCCCGAGCCGGACGCCGTTGCGGCGGCCCAGATTGATGTGGGGGCCGCGCTCGTTCTGGCCGACCACCCGGGCGGTGACCGGGGCGCAGCTGAGCTGGGCCACCAGATCCTGCACCGCTTCCTGCAACTGGTAGTTGACCTCCTGGCCGTAGCTCGACTGCCAGAACTGGCCGCTGCTGCTGCCCACCTGATCCCGCTTGGCGAAGGTCCAGTTGGCCCGGCCCTGGTACTCCTTGCGGCCGAGCAGGCTGCCGTTGATGCCGTCGAACAGATAGAGCTGCATGCGAAAGTTGCGGATGGGGTCTTCATACCAGCTGGTCAGCTGGTTGCCCTGCGGTTCGAGGGAGAGATCGTCGATGCTGCCGAGCACCAGATACTGGCTGTCGGTGCGCAGGCTGAGCGCCTTGATCTCCTCGAGGGCGCTGCGATCCCCCTGTTGCAGGTGGAGCGGGTCGATGCGCAGGTTTTCGTCCAGCCACTGGCGCACGGCCACCCCTTGCGGCGCGTTGGCCAGGGCCTCGAACATGCGGCGTGACAGGTTGGCGGGCATGTCGTCGAGGGCGCCGTAGCTCGCCTGCTCGGGGTAGCGCAGCCGCAGCCGCACCAGCGTCAAATCCTTGGCGTAGTGCTGGGTCTGGCAGATCTGGCGTTCGGCCTGGATGTCGGCCTGCAGCGTGATGTACATGCGGCCGTTGCGCACCTCTTCCCGCTTGAGCCGATACTGGCGAATGTCACCGCCGGAGCGGATCTGGATCTGCTCGGAGCGCAGGCTGCCGTTTTCCAGGCGCTGGATGCTGGAGACGGCGGCGCCGCTCGCCAGCAGAGCCTGCCGCAGGGCATCGCGGGTCGCCTGCTCGCGGGCGTAGACCTCGTCTCCGCCCAGGATGGCGGCACTGCCCTGCGCCTCGATGATCTCGGCCCGGGCCGACAGACTGGCCAGCAGCAGGGTTAACAGCAGCGGTAATTTCATGACAAGCACCTTGAATATGCGGGTCGGCGCGATTCACCCCTGTCGAAGCGAGGTCGCCGGCCGATACAGATCACAGAATCGTGCCGGTTGCACAGCACACGCGAATATTTAGCAAGATCCATGCCTCATTCCCGGCTCAAGCTTTGGCCGGTCGAACCGATAACAAATCAGGTGCAGATACAGGAAAGGTATCCATGAACAAACTCATCACGGCGTTGGCGCTCGCCCTGGCATTGGCCGGCTGCGGCTCCGACCCCATCAACCGGGAGCAGGGTGATCCTCGTCAGGCGGCGCAGGGGATGGAACTCAACTGGTTGGTGGCGCGCATGACCGATCAGCTGATGGAGCGCAAGTCGCTCTCCACCCTGACCGAACCCATCGCGGTCTCCTCTTTCGTCGATCTCGATACCCTGCAGGACACCAACTGGATGGGGCAGCAGATCGAGGAGAGCTTTATCTATGAGCTGAACCGGCGCGGGGAAGTGGTGGTGGATTTCAAGCTGACCGGCAGCATCAAGGTCACCCCGCAGGGAGACTTCGTGATGAGCCGCAACTATCGGGATCTCTCTCCCCGGCTGCCCATCTCCCGCATCCTGACCGGCACCTTCAGCCGCAACAAGCAGGGGATCCTGGTCAATGCCCGCATCATCGACCTGCGTACCAAGATGGTGGAGACCACGGCCCAGAGTTTGATCCCGCAAAAATACCTGTTCGGTGCCAACAATTCGTTTGGCCGGGTCTCGATCAACCGCGGTTACCTGATGCGTGACAGCCAGGCGCGTCCCGGCGGCCATCTGGTCAATCTGACGCCCTGACAAGGAGTAGATGCAATGAAAATCCTGTTCGGATGCCTGCTGGCCCTGTTGCTGACGGCGTGCAGCGGCGGCAATCGGGTGGTCAACTATGGCGGCGGCAACAACAAGCCGGATGACTTCCCGGTGCTCAAGGCGGTCGGCTACGCGGTGATCGACATCCAGCCCGGTCCATCCCAGTCCGAGAAGATGCTGCAGGCCATCCGCGCCTCCAAGATGGATGCCTATCGGGAGCTGGCGGAACAGCTCAACGGCCAGCAGGTGCGCGGCCAGAGCAGCTACAAGGACTTGACCCAGACCTCCAACTCGCTGGACGTGTCGGTAGCCGGCATGGTGCGCGGCGCCAGGGTGGTGGCCTCCTATCCCCGTGGCAACACCTATGCCACCGAGATGGAGCTTGATACCCGTGCCCTCTACAACATCAATCAGCTGATGGCGGGCCAGTTCTGACGGCATATCTCAGGCGAATGGACGACAAAAAGGCGACCCCGGTGGGTCGCCTTTTTCATTGGGGTGTCGGCCGCCCAGCCTGGCGGATTAGAGTGCTGGCTAGTTGCCCAGCAGCACCGGCGGTACGGCGGTCGGTTTGACGTCTTCGCTCGGGTAGCAACCCAGCACCTTGATGTAACGGGTGATCTTGGTCAGCTCCATCAGCGCGGCCTGCATGGCCGGGGTCTGCAGGTTGGCGGAGACATCCAGATAGAACATCTCCTCCCACGGGTTGCCCTGCACCGGGCGGGATTCCAGCTTGGTCATGTTGATCTCGTTGCTGCGCAGCACCAGCAGCGCCTCCACCAGCGAGCCCGGTTTTTGGGAGGTGGACATGATGAGGGTGGTCTTGGCCGGGATCTGTGGTGCCACGTCGATGGGCTTGCGCGCCACCACGATGAAGCGGCTGTAGTTCTCCTTCTGGTTGGCCAGCTGCTCGGCCAGCACGTCCAGCCCGTACAGCTCGCCGCCGGCCGCGCTGCCGATGGCCGCCGCCTCCGGGCTTGCCAGCTCTTTGACCTTCATCATGGCGCTGGAGGAGGAGTCGCAGATCTCGTGGCGCGCCCCTTCCAGCTTGCTGAGGTAATGGGAGCACTGCTGGAATACCTGCGGGTGGGCATAGAAGGTCTTGATGCGGCCCAGCTCGGTCGGCACGGCGGTGAGGATGCAGTGCTCGATGGGGTAGGTCAGCTCACCGACGATGGAGAGGCTGGTGTGCTGCATCACGTCGTACACCTCGTTGATGGAGCCCGAGCTGGTGTTCTCGATGGGCAGCACCCCGAAGGCGGCACGGCCCGACTCCACCGCATCCAGCACCTCGCGGAAATTCTGGCAGTTCACCTCGATCACCTGATCCTTGTAGCGGGCCAGGTACTTGCGGGCGGCGAGGCTGGAGTAGGAACCGCGCGGTCCCAGATAGGCGACGCTGGTCATCGGCTCCTGCTGCTCCGGGTTGAGCAGACTCTGCAGATAGGCCTGCTGGGAGAGCACCGAGTCTTCGATGATGGTGTGGTAGATGCGGGTGATGTACTGGGCGTCCAGCCCCAGCACACGCCCTTTCTGGATCAGGGCGACCAGCAGATCCTGCTCGCGCTGGGGATCGCGGATCGGACGCGGGTTGGCCTGCTTGGCGCGGGCGACCTCGATGCTGAGGGTCTTGCGTTTGGCCAGCAGGGCGAGCAGCTCCTGATCCAACTGGGTGATGTCTTGTCTGATCTCGTCGAGCGTTGCCATGATGGTTCCCTATCCAAGTAATCGATTGTGGTAGCTGCAAAAAAAAACCTCCGCTAGGGGAGGCTCGATTCGTCTTTGCTTTCTGTTTACGCGAGTGCTTCACGTGACGACGGGCCTTCCCTCATGAGGGCCGGATAAACGAGAAAGCAAAAAAGAATGGTGCGTGCATGAGTGTGTCCTTGAGGTAACGCCATAACCATTAAGGGATTTGACCGTGCGATGCAAGTAAAACTTGCCCGGGGGAGGCGAACGGGGCAGGGTAGGGGCGTGAGCCTGCGGGGGAAAAACCGGGTAAAACGGACCCGCTTGCTGTCGTAATGATGCAGATAGCTGGAGGTGAAGATGGCGATTATTTTCGATCTGGGACGGGTGGTGGTGAGCTGGGATCCGGTCGGTATCGTGCGCTCGGTACGTGGGGAGCAGGGAGCGGAGCTGCTGGCGGAGCGGCTGTTCAACCACCCGGACTGGCTGGAGGTGGACCGTGGCACTCTCTCACTGCACACCATGGCCCGTCAGGCCGAGCATCGCACCGGGCTGAGCGCCGCCGAAAACCTGGCGATTTTGCAGGCGGTGCCCGCCTCGCTGGTGCCGGATCCCGCTATGCTGAGCCTGATAGAGAGCCTGCATGGGGCGGGTCACACCCTCTACGCACTCTCCAACATGGGTCATGCCAGCATCGACTGGCTGGAGCAGCATCAGCCGTTCTGGCGTTTCTTCAGCGGCAAGGTGGTGTCGGCAAGGGTACGGATGATGAAGCCGGAGCCGGATATCTACCGCTATCTGCTGGTGTCGTTCGACTTGCAGGCCGAGCAGTGCCTGTTCATCGATGACAGCCCGGCCAACGTGACTGCCGCACAGGCGTTGGGGATCGGCGGCCTGGTGTTTACCGATGCATACAGTTGTCGCCAGCAACTGGTGGCGCAGGGTTACCTGCCCGCCTGAATGGCAGGATGTAGAGGGAGAGGGTATGGAGCATGGCCGGTTTCGCAATTGGCTCAGTCACTATCCGGACGCGGGGCTGCTGATCGCCTGTCTGGATGGCAGTGGGTATCAGCTCTGTGTCGAGGCCGACGGCGAGATGCAGTGTCTCACCGACAGCGGAGGGGGCCGGCTGACCTTTGCCTCCCTCGAGCAGGCCGAGGGATTTCTGCGCATGCATCAGGTTCATCAGGCGAAACTTCGGATTTATGATGCTCAGCTGGATGAAAATGAAACTAATTGGCATGAAATTATCATTAAATTCTGATTTATCCCTGCCCTTTAAGGGTTTATTCAGGATTGTTGCAGCACAATGGCGCCCAATTCATCATCCGGTGCCGTCGTTATGGATGCCAATATCGTTGTGCTGAATCGGGGATACGATCAGACCTTTCAGACCAGGGAACAGTCACTTATCGAGACCCTGGCTGGCTACGGCGAACTGGCGGTCTCCTTCTCCGGTCGACTGGAATCCTGCTACAGCATGGATCTGTGCCGCGCCAGCGGTATCCGGATCCGGGCCATCACCCTGGACAGCCCGACCCGCAGCCGCAAGGAGGTGGCGCGCGCCAAGCGCTACTGCCAGCGTTATGGCATCGAGCAGCGGGTCATCAAGACCGATGAGATGATCTTCTGCGATCACCTGCGCCACCTCAACGAGGTGATCGACCCGGTGCGCTACATCTGCCACCTCACCGCGCTGGAAACCGACTGGAGCCACCTGCCCATGCTGCTGCCGGCGCCGGTGGAGGAGCTGCAGGAGTATCTGCGTCGTTTCGGCAGCCTGCCGACCAATACCCTCTGGCTGTTTGCCAAGCAGGGCATGACCCACAGGGACTTTCGCTACGGCTTCAACAAGCGTCAGCTCGGGCGCTGGGGCAAGAGTGCCCACGGCTGCCTGAGCTACCGTTTCTCCGACCCCGAGCTGGTGGAGCGCCGTCATCTGCGAATGGTGGACATGGCGGAGCAGATGCTGGCCGACATGGGGCTGGAGGAGGCCCAGGTGTTCTTTCATACCCTGGCCGATCGGGCCACCACCCTGGCCCGGGTGCGGGTGCCGGCCAAGCTGCGGGCCCAGGCCTTCGATCTGCAGCCGGATATCCTCACCGCCCTCAAGAGCACGGCCTTCGATCTGGTGACGCTGGACATGGCGGCGGAAGAGGAGCGGCAGGAGCTGGTGGTCTAGGCAACCGAGGGCAGGAACGTGAGTGCGGTCATAGGCAAGCCGGGACGGACTCTTTATACTGACGCCCTTTTCCATCGACGCCGAGTCATCACCCTATGAAACCCTTGTCCCGTCTGCTGGTTGCCCTCTGCCTCTCGCCCCTGCTGGTGCAGGCCGCTCCGTTCACCCAGGTGACCCTGCCGGATGGCCGCCAGGTACAGCTCAACGATGACTTCACCTGGGAATACCTGCTGCTCAGGCCCGCCGACGGCAGCGCGGTGCAGGGCACGGTGGCCGTGCCGGTGCTGACCGAGCAGGCGATGAGCAACCCCGAGCTGCTGGCTCAGGCCGTCAAGGACGGGATCGGCGTCAAGCTGGCCAAGGTGGAGGGCTCGGATCCTCTGCAACTGCAATTCATGGTGAGCAACACCGGCACCCGCAACGTGGTGCGGGTGCGTGGCAGCGTCACCCTGTTCAGCGAGCAGGGGGCCCAGCTGGCCAAGCAGGAGGCCCGCTTCTGGGTCGGCGAGAACCGTCTGCCGGAGTCCTATCTGCGCAAGGGGCAGCAGCGCCCCTCCATGGTGCTGGAGGTGCCGCGCCCGGCCGGCCTTACCGGCAAGCCCCTGGTGCGGGTCGAGATTGAGGAAGTGGAGTTCCGCTGATCCCTCATGCAACAGGCTCCTTCGTGGAGCCTGTCTTGATTGTTAACCTGGTAACCACCTGCAACAGTTGCTTACATCTGACATGGTTTGGCAACAGCTTGCCGCTCGGTATTTCTCCCCGCCCTCTGCACAATGACCCCATTCCAGCTAGGTCCCAACTAGCTCAACCTGTGGAGTCATCAAAATGAAAAAAGTTGCACTTTCAGTTCTGGTTCTGGCCGGTTTCGCTTCAACTTCCGCTCTGGCTGAGGATGCTTTCAGCTACGCCAAAGGCGGCCTGACCTGGGCGCACACCAAGTCCGATTACATCGGCGGCAAGGATAGCAACAACCGCGATTTCGGCGGTCTGAACCTGGACCTCTCCAAGAGCTTCGGTTCCAACTTCTACGGTCGTCTGGGCAGCGAGTACACCTCTCGCAACGATGGCAACGACAGCATGGGCATCTCCAGCCTGGGTCTGGGTGTCTACACCCCGCTCAGCACAGGTCTGAACCTGTATGGGGAAGCGGGCCTGATGGGTTACACCATGGAGCGTCAGGTGGCTGCCAACGTCAAAGACAGCGGCTGGGACGTGATCACCCGCAAGAACAGCGGCAGCATGTACGGTGAGGCTGGCCTGCGCTACGACATCGGCGCGGTCGAGCTCTCCACCGGCTACCGCTACGCCAACATGACCGACGACATGCACGATTTCAAAGTGGGTGCCGCCTACAAGGTGAGCCAGAACCTGGCCCTCACCGCCGACTACACCTACCGCAAGTGGGACCTGCAACAGGGCTCCATCACCAGCCTGGGTGTGAAGTACAGCTTCTAATTATCCTTCCTGTAGTGTCTTCATTTTTACCCATGGCCTCGGTCATGGGTTTTTTCATTTCCGGTTGATCCACCCTTCACCCTTGCGCCGTATCAGTCCGCAATAGTTATACAACTTCCAATTTTTTGTATAACTGCTATAACTGATTCAGACTTATACAAGGAGTGATGGTATGTACAAGATTAGGGTTGGTATCAGCGCCTGCCTGCTGGGGCAGGAGGTACGGTTCGACGGGGGCCACAAGCGTTCCAGCTTCTGCGAGCGGGATCTCGGTGCCCACTTTGACTATCACCCCGTCTGTCCCGAAATGGCCATTGGCCTGGGGGCGCCCCGCGCCGCCATCCGGCTGGTGAAGCGCCACGGCGAGATCCGCGCCGAGGCGAGCAATGGCAGCTTCGACGTCACCGACCAGCTCATTGCCTTCAGCGAGCAGAAGGCGCGTCAGCTCGATTTCATCTCCGGCTACATCCTCTGTGCCAAATCCCCCAGCTGCGGCATGGAGCGGGTGCGGATCTATGGTGCCAACAACGAGGGGAGTGCCAAGGAAGGGATCGGCCTGTTTGCCAAGGCGCTGATGGAGGCCAATCCCCTGCTGCCGGTCGAAGAGGATGGCCGCCTGTGCGATCCCATCCTGCGGGAAAACTTCGTGCTGCGGGTCTTCGCCTACCACGACTGGCAGCAGCTCTGTGCGCGCGGCATCACCGCCTCTGCGCTGATCCGCTTCCACTCCCGCTACAAGTATCTGGTGCTCTCCCACGCCACCTCCCACTACCGGGCGCTCGGCAAGCTGCTCGGCAACCTGGCCAAGGCCGACCTGCAGCAGGTGGCCGACAGCTACATCAAGGGGTTGATGGCGGCGCTGACTTTGCGGGCCAACCGGCGCAGCCACACCAATGTGCTGATGCACCTGCAGGGCTACTTCAAGCGGGTGCTGACTCCGGCCCAGAAGCAGGAACTGTGCGACACCATCGACAAGTACCGTACCGGCGTCTTTCCGCTGCTGGTGCCGCTCACCCTGATCCGCCACTACCTGCGCGAATACCCCAATCCCTATCTCGCCGAGCAGGTGTACCTCAATCCCCATCCCGACACGCTGAAACTGCGCTACGGGCTCTGAATACTCTGTGCAGGCCCCGGCGGATGGCCGGGGCCTCTCCCTCAACCTTTGCTGGATGCCGTTATGTCTGATTTACCGCACGCCGCTTCTCCTTCGCCGGAGGAGGGGATCTACCCCATTCGCGAGGTCTCCCGCCTCACCGGCGTCAACGCCGTGACCCTGCGCGCCTGGCAGCGCCGCTACGGGCTGGTGCAGCCGGCCCGCACCGAGAAGGGCCACCGCCTCTACAGCGAGCAGGACATTCGCCAGATCGGCGAGATCCTGAGCTGGCTGGAGCGGGGAGTGAGCATCGGGCAGGTGAAGGGGCTCCTGAGCGAACCCCAGGCCCAGCCGGTGAGCGATCACTGGCAGCAGACCCTGGAGCAGTTCAGCCAGGCGCTGCTCGCCTTCAACCAGCGCAAGGCGGAGGCCGAGCTCAACGACCTGCTGGCGAGCTACCCGTTCGAACTGGTGCGCAGCCGGGTGCTGCAGCCGCTGGTGGAACGGCTGCTCGGGCTGTGGCGCGAGCGCCCCGATGGCGAGCTGCTGCAGCAGGTGTGGCTGGGCTGGCTGCATACCCGCTTCGCCCGCCACCTCATCGAGCAGGAGAAGGGCATGCCGGTCACCTTGGCGAGCTGGGGACAGGTGGGCTCGCTCGATCTGGTCTGGGCTGCCTACGAGCTGATCGGTCAGGGTCATGAGGTACAGCTGCTGGGGGCGGTGGAGCCGCGCCATGCCAGCCTGCTGGAGGGGCGCGCCGTCACCCCCTGGCTGGTGTTGCTGGGAGCCGGCCTTGGCAAGCAGGAGCTGGCTGCCGACTGGCCGGCCGGTACCCGCTTCTTTGGTGAGCTGGGGCGCCTCTACGATGGTGAGTGGCTGCAAGCCCACGGCTGGCAGGCGAGCCTTGCCGAGGCGATGGCGGGTAGGCCTGCGGCGGATGGCGCAGGCGGACGCGGGAGGAAAAAATCATGAAGCTGGTCTGGTTTCGCAATGATCTGCGCCTGGCCGACAACCCGGCGCTGCGACATGCCTGCGCCGATGATGAGCCGGTGGCCGCGCTCTTTATCCTCTCCCCTACCCAGTGGCGGCAGCACAAGCTGGCCCCGGTCCGTCAGCGCTTTGTGCTGGCTCAGGTCGATGCGCTGGGCCGCGAGCTGGCGGCGCTCGGCATCCCGCTCCATCTGCTGCGAGTGGAGACCTTTGCCGAGGTGCCGGCAGCGCTGGCAGATCTTTGCCGCGAGCTGGGCGTGACCCGGCTCTTCGCCAATCAGGCCATCGAGATCGACGAGCAGCGCCGGGATCAGGCCGTCAGCGCCGCGCTGGCGGAGCAGGCGGTGGGTTGCCACTGGCTCAACGGCTGCTGCGTGCTGCCGCCTGGGCGGGTGCTGACCGGCTCTGGCGAGATGTTCAAGGTTTTCACTCCCTTCAGCCGCGCCTGGCTCAAGGCCCTCGACGAGGATGGCTTCGTCATTCATCGCGCGCCCACTGCCCGCGGTGAGCCGTTGCCGTGGCAGCCGCTGGCGGAGCGGCACTTCGTTGATGCCGCCCTTGGCGAACTGACGGCAGACCCCCGCTGGCCGGTGGGGGAGGCCGAGGCCAGCCGCCGTCTGAATGATTTTCTGGAGCAGGCGGTGCTCGATTATGGCGAGACCCGGGATTTTCCTGCCATCGCGGGCACCTCCGTGCTCTCCCCCTATCTGGCGGCCGGCATCATCAGCCCGCGCCAGTGTGTGGCAGCGCTCCAGCAGCGACTCGGTTACCGGCCCCAGTCGAAGGCTCAGCCCGGCTTTGTCTGGCTCAATGAGCTCATTTGGCGCGAGTTCTATCGCCACCTGCTGGTGCTGATCCCGACCCTTTCCATGAATCGGCCCTTCAAACCGGAGACGGCGGCCCTGCCGTGGAGCTGGGATCCGGATGCCTTCGCCGCCTGGTGTGAGGGACGTACCGGCTACCCCATCGTCGATGCGGCGATGCGCTGCCTCAACGCCACCGGCTGGATGCACAATCGGCTGCGGATGATAGTGGCGAGTTTTCTCACCAAGGATCTGCACATCCATTGGCGGCTCGGGGAGGATTACTTCATGAGCCGACTGATCGACGGCGATCTGGCGGCCAACAACGGCGGCTGGCAGTGGGCGGCGGGGACCGGCGCCGATGCGGCGCCCTATTTCCGGGTGTTCAACCCCACCACCCAGGGGCAACGATTTGATCCGCAAGGGGAGTTCATTCGTACCTGGGTCTCTGAGCTGGCTGATCTGCCTGCCGCTTATCTGCACCAGCCCCACGACTGGTTGCGGCTCAAGGGGCGGCACGATTATCCGGCTCCCATGGTGGACCACGCCGTTGCCCGGGTGAGAGCCATCGAGATGTTTCGTGCCCTGGAGAAATAGCATGGATGAGTCGCTGGCCCGCTTTGTGGCCCTCTATCAGCAGCTAAGCAGAGACGAGCTGCACCGTTTGCCCGAGGTCTACGCAAACGAGGTGGTCTTTACCGATCCTGCTCACCGCATCGAGGGGCTGGCGGCGCTCAGCGACTATTTTGCCGTCCTCTATCAGCGTCTGGCCTACTGCCGCTTCGTCATCACCAGCCAGCTGCTGCAGGGGCACCAGGCCTGGCTCGGCTGGACCATGACCTTCTCCCATCCCAGATTGTGCGGCGGTGCGCCGGTGACGGTGGAGGGGGCCACCCACCTCGAATTCGACGAGGCGGGCAAGGTGTGCCTGCATCGCGACTACTTCGATCTGGGCGCCATGCTCTACGAGCAGTTGCCGCTGATAGGCCCCCTGGTGCGCACCATCAAGGGGAGGCTGGGCGCATGAGCGGCGGCAGGGTGCTGATCACCGGTGCCACCTCGGGCATCGGTTTTCAGCTGGCACTCGATTATCGGCGCGCCGGCTGGCAGGTGTGGGGTTGCGGGCGCGATGGCGAGCGGCTGCTGGCACTGGGTCGCCACGGCATCACGCCGCTGCAATTTGACGGGCGCGACGCCAGCGCCGTGAGCGAGGCGGCCGCCGGGTTGCCGCGGGTCGATCTGGTGATCCTCAATGCCGGCAACTGCGAGTATATGGATGTCGCCGAGGGGTTTGACGGTGCCCTGTTTGCTAGGGTCATCGAGACCAACCTGGTTGCCACCGGCCATGCCCTGGCCGCCTTTTTACCGCTGCTCGGGGCGGGTGGACGCCTTGCCATCGTCAGCTCGTCGGTGAGCTGGTTGCCGCTGCCCAGGGCAGAAGCCTATGGCGCTTCCAAGGCGGCCCTCGATTATCTGGCGGATACCCTGCGCCTCGATTTGGCCGGCAAAGGGATCGGCGTGACCCTGATCCGCCCCGGCTTTGTGCAGACCCCGCTCACCGCCAAAAATGATTTTCCCATGCCCTGTCTGGTGACGGTGGAAGAGGCTTCCCGCGCCATCATGGCGGGGCTTGTTGCCGGTCGTCACCAGATCCACTTTCCCTGCCGTTTCATCTGGCTGCTGCGCCTGCTTGGCGCGCTGCCGGTGGGGCTCTGGCTGCGTCTTGGCCGCACACTCGTTTCGAAAGGACGCCCTTCATGAAGAAAAGGATCGCCATCGTCGGTTCAGGGATCTCGGGGCTTACCGCCGGTTTTCTGCTCCACAGGCTGCACGACATCACCCTGTTCGAGGCGGCGCCGACCCTGGGGGGCCACACCGCCACCGTCGACGTCCACCAGGCGGGGCGCAGCTATGCCATCGACACCGGCTTCATCGTTTTCAATGACCGCACCTACCCCAACTTCCTGAGGCTGCTCGAGCGGATCGGGGTGGCACGGCAGCCGGCCGAGATGAGCTTCTCGGTGAAAAGCCCGCAGGGGCTGGAGTACAACGGTCACAACCTGGATACCCTGTTTGCCCAGCGCAGCAACCTGCTGAGTCCGCGTTTTTACCGCTTCGTCGCCGAGATCCTGCGCTTCAACCGCGAGGCGCGGGCCCGGCTGGCGGATGGGCAGCATCAGGGAGCCGGCCCCGAGCTGACCCTGGGGGATTTTCTGCAGGTGGGGGAGTTCAGCGACTACTTTGCCCGCCACTACATCTTGCCGATGGGGGCCGCCATCTGGTCGTCGACGCTGGCCGATATGCGCGCCTTTCCACTGGGCTTCTTCCTGCGCTTTTTTGCCAACCACGGCTTGCTCGAGGTGGCCAACCGGCCCCAGTGGTACGTGATCCCCGGTGGCTCGCGGGAATATATCGGCCCGCTGACGGCCGGCTGGCAGACTCACATTCGTCTGGCCTGTCCGGTGCAGGGGATCCGGCGCCAGGCGGACGGGGTGCTGATCCAGAGCAGCTATGGCGAGGAGCGGTTTGACGAGGTGATCCTCGCCTGTCACAGCGATCAGGCGCTGGCATTGCTGGCGGATCCGGGTGAGCGGGAGCAGGCCATTTTGGGCGCCATGCCCTATCAAGCCAACGACGTCTGGCTGCACACCGATGTGCGCTGCCTGCCGGTACGCCGCAAGGCGTGGGCCAGCTGGAACTATCAGCTGGGCGAGGATGACGGGGCGCGGCCGCTGGTGAGCTACAACATGAACATACTGCAGGGGGTTAGCTCGCCGCAGCCCTTCTGCGTCAGCCTCAATCCCCTGGGCAAGGTGGACGAGAGCAAGGTGCTGCGCCGCTTCGTCTACCATCATCCGGTGTTCAATCAGGCCTCCATCGCCGCCCAGCAACGGCGCGCCGAGATCTGTGGCCAGCAGCACACCCACTTCTGCGGTGCCTACTGGTACAACGGCTTTCATGAAGATGGGGTGCGCAGCGCGCTGGACGTGGCCAGACGGTTCGGGGCCGAGCTATGAAGGGGGCAGCTCTGGCAGGCCAGGAGGCGAGTGTCGAGGCCATGACCGGCACCCTCAGCGCCATCTGGCAGGGGTCGGTGCGCCATCGCCGCTTCGCACCGCGTGCCCACGCCTTCTCCTACAACCTCTTCATGCTGGGGCTGGATCTCGACGAGCTGTCACAACTCGATCGCGGGCGCTGGTTCGGGGTGGAGCGGGCAGGGCTGCTCTCGTTTCACCGTGACGACTACCTGCGTGGCAGCGAGGGGCCGCTCAAGCAGGCGGTGTGGCAGAAGGTGAGCGAACTGGGTGGCGATGCCGAGCCCGAGGGGCGGGTGCTGCTGCTCGGTAACGTGCGCTGTCTGGGGTTCTACTTCAGCCCGGTCAACTTCTACTTCTGCTACCGGCAGGGAGAGGCTCGCTATCTGCTGGCGGAGGTGTCGAATACCCCCTGGAACGAGCGCCACTACTACCTGCTGGATCTGGCGGCGCTGGCCCCCCACGACAAGGATTTTCATGTCTCCCCCTTCATGGGACTGGCGATGCGCTACCACTGGCGCATTCGTCCGCCCGCGCAGGAGACACTGATCCACATCGAGAGTCATCCCGTATCCGGGGAGGCCAAGCTGTTTGACGCCACCCTGGCGCTGCGCCGGGCACCGCTGTCGCGCAAGGGGCTGGTGGCCCTGCTGGCCCGCTGGCCCTGGATGACCATGAAGGTGCTGCTCGGGATCTACTGGCAGGCCCTGCGTCTTTTTATCAAACGAACACCCATTTTTAGCCATCCGGAGAGCCGCTAATGGAACTTGTGCAATCAACCCTCTCTGCCTCTTTCATCGACAAGGGGGCCAGGCAACTGCTGCTCAATCTGCTGGGGCGCCTCGAACATGGCCAGCTGCTGCTGCGGGATGGCGCTGAGCGTCACAGCTTTGGCGTGGCGGGCACCGATCTGCATGCCGAGCTGGTGGTGCAGGATCCGGCCTTCTACCGCCGCCTGCTGCTGGGGGGCAGCATCGCCGCCGGGGAAACCTGGGTGGAGGGGCTCTGGACCAGCCCGGATCCGGTGGCTCTGGTGCGCTTGCTGGCCCGCAATCTGGCGCTGCTCGATTCCCTTGAGCGGCGCCTCGGCTGGCTCAGCTTCCCGTTCAACAAGGTGCGTCACTGGCTTAACCGCAATACCCTGACCGGGTCGCGCTCCAACATCGCCGCCCACTACGATCTCGGCAACACCCTCTATCAGGGTTTTCTCGACAGCCATATGCAGTACTCGAGTGCCATCTACCCCCATGCAGAGGCCAGCCTGGAAGAGGGACAGCAGGCCAAGCTGCGTACCATCTGCGAGCGGCTGGCACTCGGCCCCGACGATCATCTGCTGGAGATCGGCACCGGCTGGGGTGGCCTCGCCGTCTATGCGGCCCGTCACTACGGCTGCCGGGTGACCACTACCACCATCTCCCGGGCCCAGCACGATTACGCCAAGGAGTGGATTGCGCGGGAGGGGCTGGGAGATCGCATCACCTTGCTGCTGGAGGATTACCGCAAGCTGGAGGGGACTTACGACAAGCTGGTCTCCATCGAGATGATCGAAGCGGTGGGGCACGCCTTCCTGCCCGATTATTTCCGCCAGTTGTCGCGGTTGCTCAAGCCTGGTGGTCGCCTGCTCATTCAGGCCATTACCATCGCCGACCAGCGCTATGCCCAGTATCTGCGCGGGGTGGATTTCATCCAGCGCTACATCTTCCCCGGTGGCTGCCTGCCGAGTGTCTCCCTGATGGCGGGGCTGCTGGCGCGCGAGACCGATATGCAGCTGGTGCGGCTGCACGATCACGGTCACCACTACGCCCGCACTCTGACCCACTGGTGCGAGCGCTTCCTGGCGCTGGCGCCCGAGCTGCCCGCTCTCGGCTACAGCCAGGACTTCATCCGGTTATGGCACTTCTATTTCGCCTACTGCGAGGGGGGCTTCTGGGAGCGCACCATCAGCCTGGTGCAGCTGGAGGCGGCCAAACCGGGCCCATTCGGCTGGAGTGGGGATCTGCCTGTCGGCGGGCACTGATGATGTGGCAGTGGGCCCATCTGCTGGGGTTCAACCTCTACTGGTTGCTGGCGGTGAAGTGGCAGCAGCCGGGCCCGCTGCTGGCACTGCTGCTGCTTCATTTTCTCTTCTCTCCGCGCCGCTGGCACGACTGGCGGCTCATCCCGGTTGCCCTTGCCGGCAGCCTGCTCGATGCCCTGCTCTGGCAACTCGGGCTGTTTTATTTCAACACCGGTTTTCCGCTCTGGCTGGTGCTGCTCTGGTGCGGTTTTGCCCTGACCCTCTGCCACGGTCTGCGCTGGCTGCGGCCCTTGCCGCGCTGGCAGCAGGGGCTGTTCGGCATGGTTGGGGGGAGCTCCTCCTATGTGGCGGGAGCCGTCATGGGGGCAGTACACTTATCTTGGGGCATCGGGATCAGTGCGGCACTGCTGGCGGTGATCTGGATGTGGTGGTTACCCGTACTCCTGTGGGTAACGGTCAAGCTGGAGGGTGAAGCGAGATGAACACCTTTTCGACCGACACCTTGTTGTTTTCCAAATGGACCAAAGAGAGCCGGCACGAGCTGACCGAGCGTTTCTATCTGGTGGTGGCCTGTCAGCGCGACGCGCAGGGGCAGCTGCAGCAGGTGGTGATGCAGGACATCAACACGCTGCTGGAACAGGAGATGGACTGGCATGAACTCGAAGATCCCGCCCATTGGCACATGGGATGGAATTAGCCTGCTGCTGGCAGGCTTGAGCCTACCGCTGACCCCTTTCGCCCAGACCGGGCAAGCTCTGGTCACTCCCTGGCAGCAGCTGCAGCCGGTCGGGCGCGGCGAGATGAGCTGGCTCTGGTTCAAGCTCTATGACGCCACCCTCTATAGCGAGAACGGCCGCTATCGGCCGGGTCACTATCCTCAGGCACTCAGCCTCACCTACGCCAGAGCCATCGAGCGGGACGATCTGTTGAGCGCCACCGCCGCCGAGTGGCAGCGATTGGGGCTTGGCAGTGAACAGCAGCGCCAGGGCTGGCTTGGTCAGCTCGCCGCGCTCTGGCCCGATGTCCAGGTGGGTGACCGGCTTACCTTCTATGTCGACAGGGGCGGCGCAGGCCATTTCTGGTGGCGGGACAAGCCGCTCGGCACCCTCGCTGATCCACAATTTTCGGCGGCTTTTCTTGCCATCTGGCTGGCACAAGGGAGCCGTGATCCGGCGCTCACCCGCCGCCTGCGGGGAGAGCGCTGATGCAAAAGGGATTGATGAAATACATCCACGCCTGGCGCTACCTGCTGTTGTTGCCACTGCTTCTGTTGGCTGGTTGTGGCAGCAGTCTGGAGGATTATCGCGGTCAGGGCCCCGAATGGGATCTCGCTCGCTTCTTCAATGGCAAGCTGACGGCGCACGGTCTGGTGACCGATCGCAGCGGCGAGGTGACCAGCCGTTTTCGGGTGGAGATGCGCGGGCACTGGCAGGGGGGAAAGGGGGAGCTGTTCGAGCAGTTCTACTTTGATGACGGGCGCCAGCAGACCCGCACCTGGTTTTTGAGCAAGGGGGCGGATGGTCACTGGCGCGGCACGGCGGCCGACGTGGTGGGGGAGGCGGTAGGCAAGACGGCAGGCTTTGCCCTCAACTGGCGCTATCAGCTCGATCTGACACTGCCTGACGGCAGCGTGGTGCGGGTGAGTTTCGATGACTGGATGTATCTGCTGGATGAAAATCGCCTGCTCAACCGGGCTGCCATCAGCAAGTTCGGCATCCAGCTGGGGGAGGTGCTTCTCTACATCGAGCGGCAGCCTGAATGAGCTGCCTAGCCCGGCCGACAGCAGGGATGATAGCCGTACTCTATCAATCAGTTAGATCTTAACTATTACCTTTTGAGTCTGATGAGTTCTAAGATGACCAGGTCGTCAAATCTGGAGGTGAAACATGAAGAGTCCGATTGGTCTTGATACCGTTCAATCACAAGCGCTGGCCACCGAGCTGAATAAGTTGCTGGCCAGCTACCAGATCCTTTACATGAACGTTCGCGGCTTCCACTGGAACATCCGCGGCAACCAGTTCTTCGAGCTGCACCTGAAGTTCGAAGAGATATACAACGACCTGCTGCTGAAGGTCGATGCGCTGGCCGAGCGCATCCTGACCCTGGATGGCGTGCCGCTGCACAGCTTCAGCGACTACCTGAAAGTTTCTGCCATTCCCGAGCAGAAGGGGCTGCACGACGGTCGTGCCTGCGTCGAATCCCTGCTGGAGAGTTTCCGCGAACTGCTAGTGGCCCAGCGCCGCATCCTGGGGCAGGCCGCCGATGCCGGTGATGAAGGGACTGCGTCCATTCTCTCCGATTATGTGCAGCAGCAGGAGAAACTGGTCTGGATGCTGCGAGCTTACCTGGCCTGATAGCCAATCATGCCGAACGCTGCGAAGTATGCCGGTTTGATGAAGTGAAGGGCTGGATCTGCCTGACCAGACGCCAGCCCAACCCGTTCCATTATCGTGTTCTGTTGCAAACCTGAGTTGTCTCTCCTTTTATCCACCCGCTTGCCGCCCTGTTTGGGCGGCTTTTTTGTTTTTGATCTGCATCAATGAAAATTGAATTGGCAAATTGAATGCCTATTAAGTTCTGAGCCGTAGGAATAGAATCGCCACAAAACAGACAACTGAAATGTCCAATTAGGAGAGGCATGATGTTTTGTGTGCAATGTGAACAGACAATTCGTACCCCGGCAGGCAACGGCTGCGCCTATGCACAAGGTATGTGCGGCAAGACGGCTGAAACTTCTGATCTGCAGGATGTGCTGATCTATACCCTGCAGGGGCTCAGCGCCTGGGCGCTGGCCGCCCGCGAGCACGGCATCGTCGACAGCGAGATCGACGCCTTCGTGCCCAAGGCCTTCTTCGCCACCCTCACCAACGTCAACTTTGACTCTGCCCGCATCGTGGCCTATGTCAACCAGGCGCTGGCCTATCGTCAGCAACTGGCTGCCAAGCTGGCACCGCTGGCGGTGCAGGCCGACACACTGCCCGCTGCCGCCCGTTTCGAGCCGGGTGCCGATCTGCTGGCCCAGCTGGCCCAGGCACCGCAGACCGCAGTCAACCGCGGCAAGAGCGAAGTCAACGAAGACATCATGGGACTGCGCCTGCTCTGCCTCTACGGCCTCAAGGGTGCCGCCGCCTACATGGAACACGCCCGGGTGCTGGATCAGCAGGATGCCGGAGTAGCCGCCGAATTCCATCGCATCATGAGCTGGCTCGGTACGGATCCGAGCGATCTGGATCCGCTGTTCAAGTGCGCCATGGACATTGGTCTGCTGAACTTCAAGATCATGGAGATGCTGGATCTCGGTGAAACCACCGCCTTTGGCCACCCCGAGCCGACCCAGGTACGCGTCACACCGGTACCGGGCAAGTGCATCCTGGTTTCCGGTCACGACATGGTGGATCTCAAGCTCATCCTGGAGCAGACCAAGGGCACTGGCATCAAGGTCTACACCCATGGCGAGATGCTGCCAGCGCTGGCCTACCCCTTCTTCAAGCAGTACCCGCACCTGGTGGGCAACTACGGCTCTGCCTGGCAGAACCAGCAGAAGGAGTTTGCCAACTTCCCGGGCGCCGTGGTGATGACTTCCAACTGCATCATCGACCCGAATGTGGGCAACTACTCGGATCGTATCTTCACCCGCTCCATCGTCGGCTGGCCGGGCGTGACCCACCTGGAAGGGGAAGATTTCTCCGCCGTGATCGCCAAGGCGCAAGCGCTGGAAGGCTTCAAGCACGTTGAGCTGGAACACTTCATCACCATCGGCTTTGCCCGCAACGCCCTGATGCAGGCCGCCCCGGCGGTGATCGACAAGGTCAAGGCCGGCGAAATCAGCCACTTCTTCCTGGTCGGTGGCTGTGACGGCGACCGTGCCGAGCGCGCCTACTACACCGAGTTTGCCAAGGCGATCCCGCAGGACAGCCTGCTGCTGACCCTGGGTTGCGGCAAGTACAAGTTCAACAAGCTCGATTTCGGCGACATCGGCGGCATTCCCCGTCTGCTGGACGTGGGTCAGTGCAACGATGCCTACTCCGCCATCCAGCTGGCGCTGGCGCTCTCCGAGGCGTTCGAGTGCGGCGTCAACGATCTGCCGCTGACCCTGGTGCTCTCCTGGTTCGAGCAGAAGGCCATCGTCATTCTGCTCACCCTGCTGGCGCTGGGTGTGAAGGACATCCGTACCGGCCCGACCGCTCCGGCCTTCCTCACCCCGGCTCTGCTCAAGGTGCTGGAAGAGCAGTTCGGTCTGAAAGGAACCACCACGGCCGAAGCCGATCTTGCCGAGATCCTGGCGGCCTGAGCGGCGCCACATCTGCCTTACACGCTCAGCATGTTGTAAGCCTTTGGCGAGCCTGATGGCTCGCCTTTTTTTAACGACCCCTTTCCAACATTTTTCAACAAGAGGAGCCTTGCGATGACCTCCACCTCTCTCACCCTCAGGTGCATCGGCCGCCGGGCGGATACCCACGATGTAGCGAGCTGGCAGTTCGTGCCGCAGACGGGCAGCCTGCCCGCCGTGTTGGCGGGCCAGTGCGTGACGCTGCACACCGAGATTGACGGCAAGCCCCACTGCCGTGCCTATACCCTCTCCTCCAGCCCGCAGGATGCCTACTGGCAGGTCACCATCAAGGATGTCGGACTGGTCTCCCACCATCTGCACCAGACCCTGCAAGTGGGGGACGAGATCCGAGTGGATGGCCCCTTTGGCGACTTCAACCTGACGGCCTTGCCCTGTGAGCGGCCGCTGCTCTTGAGCGCCGGCTCCGGCATCACACCCATGTGGGCCATGCTGCGCGACGAGCTGGCCAAACGGCCGGATGCCGACATCCGCTTCATTCACAGCGCCCGCTCGCCAGAGGATGTGATCTTCGCAGACGACCTGGCTGCGCTGGCCGCGGCTCATTCCGGCGTTCGCCACGCGTTAGTGCTGGAGCAAGTACGGGAAGAGGCGCCGACGGCTCATCCCTGGGTTGGCCGGCTCACGTCTGAGATGCTGAGGGAATTGGCGCCAGATTTGCTCGCACGCCACGTCTATCTGTGCGGGCCTGCCCCCTACATGACCGCCGTCTGCACCATGCTGGCGGAGCTGGGACTGTCGGCAGCGCAGTTGCACCAGGAGTCGTTCGGCCTGCCTGCTGGAACATCGAGTGCGGCGCCAGTTGCGGCCGGCAGCGACCACTTCTGGCTGACCCTCAAAAAGAGCGGCAAGAAGGTGAAGATCCTGCCGGGTCAGACCCTGCTGGCGGCACTGGAAGGGGCGGGGGAGACCATGATGGCGGCCTGCCGTGCCGGGGTGTGCGGGGCCTGTCGCTGTACCACGGAAGGCGAGATCGAGCGCCAGAGCGTAATGACCCTGAGCGTGCAGGATCTCGAGCGCGGGGTGGCACTGGCCTGTTCCTGCACCGCCAGCGGGGATGTCAGCGTCGACTATTGAGGGCGTCATTGGCATCCCGCTCTTTTCCTGAGAAGGCTGGGCGGGTAGACTCTGCCCCCAGTTTCAGTCGAACACGGGATACATAATGACAATTCTGGTCACAGGGGGCGCCGGCTATATCGGCTCTCATACCCTGGTTGAACTCTTGAACGTCGGGCAGCAGGTCGTGGTGCTGGACAACCTCTCCAACTCCTCCCCCGAATCACTCAAACGGGTCGAGCGGATCACCGGCAAGCCGGTCACCTTCGTGGAAGGAGACATTCTGGACAGAGCCTGCCTGCAGCGGCTGTTTGCAGAGCACAGGATAGCATCCGTGATCCACTTCGCCGGCCTCAAGGCGGTGGGGGAATCCGGCCAGATCCCGCTTACCTACTATCAGAACAACGTGACCGGCACCCTGGTGCTGTGCGAAGAGATGGCCAGGGCCGGCGTGTTCCGGCTGGTGTTCAGCTCCTCGGCCACCGTTTACGGCGATCCGGCCTCGGTACCGCTGCGGGAAGATTTCCCCACCAGCGCCACCAACCCTTATGGCCGCTCCAAGCTGATGGTCGAAGAGATCCTGCGCGATCTCGCTAAATCCGATCCCCGCTGGGCTATCGTGCTGTTGCGCTACTTCAACCCGGTCGGTGCCCACGAGAGCGGCCTCATCGGGGAAGATCCCAACGGCATTCCCAACAACCTGCTGCCCTATATCAGTCAGGTCGGTGTGGGCAAGCTCAAGGAGCTGGGGGTGTTTGGCAACGACTACCCGACGCCGGATGGTACCGGGGTACGCGATTACATCCACGTGGTGGATCTCGCCATTGGTCACCTCAAAGCGCTGGCACGCATCGCGTCGGATACCGGGGTCTTTACCTACAACCTGGGTACCGGTCAGGGTTACTCGGTGCTGGAGATGATCAAGGCATTTGAAGCGGCCAGCGGTCGCACCATTCCCTATCAGATCAAGCCCCGTCGCCCCGGCGATATCGCCGAGTGCTGGGCCGAGCCGCACAAGGCCCGTGCCGAGCTGGGCTGGCAGGCCGAGCGCGGTCTGGAGCGGATGATGGTGGATACCTGGCGCTGGCAAAGCCAGAACCCGAACGGTTATGGCCCTGCTGCGAAGCCGTGATCAAGGGTCATGCGCTGCTCGGGAACCTCATTTATTCATATGAACTCGGGTCCCTGCGCAGCTCTTCGCCTTGCTGACCGCTTCTCGCGACTGCCCATCAGGCCTGATGGTTTGCAGCATGAATAGCAAAACGCCCCGGCATGCCGGGGCGTTTTTTATGTGCCGAAGCGGGATTACTGAATGCTCTTGCCGGCGCGTACATCCTTGATGAAGCCTTTCAGGCTGGCCAGATCACGCGGTGCGCCGCGCAGGATCTGATCGCCGATGATGAAGGCCGGTGTGCCCGAGATGCTCATGGCTTCGGCCAGCGCCCGGTTGGTGCCGAGATTCTGATCGATGCTGCCATCCTTGATCTTGGCTTCAACCTTGCTCCAGTTGACGCCGGCTGCTTCCGCCAGCTGCTTCACCTGTGCCTCGTCGGCCAGCGGGCCCTGATGGGCGTACAGCCTCTCGTGGAAGGCCTGGTACTTGTCGGGCTGACCCAGCTGTACCGCCAGGGCGGCACGGGCGGCGAAGTAGGAGGTCTCGCTCAGGATCGGGAACTGCTTGTAGATGTAGCGAATGTCCTTGTCTTCCGCCAGCAGCTGCTTGATCAGCGGGTGGGCGCGTTTGCAGTAGCCGCAGTTGTAGTCGAAGAATTCGACCACGGTCAGGCTGCCCTTGGGATTGCCGCTCTCCGGATCCTGGTTGCTATAAAGCTGCTTGGCGTGTGCCTTGATCAAGGTCTTGTCGCTCTCAGCCTGCTGGCTCTCCTGCTTGGCGCGCAGGGCGTTGGACATCTCGACCAGGATTTCCGGGTTCTTGACCAGATAGTCGCGCACTATCTGTTCCACGTCGCTCTTGGTCAGTTCGCTTGCCTGAACCGGCGCCGCAAGCAGGGTGGCACCCGTCAGGGCGCAAAGCAGGGCATGTTTGATTTTCATAAGTCCATCTTGCTGGGGATTTCGTGATGCTGACTATAGTGGGTGAGTCTGTTTTCAAGTCAAGTTATCTGGTTGAAAAAGCGCTGGTTATGCTCAAATTGGCGGCTTTGTGCGTCATTTAGCCCAATAAATCGGCAAACGAGCGGCGAGGGGATTTACAAGGGCGATCGCCATGGGTAATATTCGCCGCACTGTCGCGGAGGGGTGGCAGAGCGGCTGAATGCACCGGTCTTGAAAACCGGCGATGGGCGACCATCCGTGGGTTCAAATCCCACCTCCTCCGCCATCTATATAGCCCAACTGATTGATTCGGTTGGGCTTTTTTGTATCTATGATTTTTGGTATGCCAGTGAGTATGCCATTAGGTGTTGGCTGTCCTACCCCTTGATAGCACCCCATTGGACAGGTCATTGCCACGACTTCCTCAAGTTACCCAAAGCAAGAGAGGGCCATTGGCCCTCTCTTGCTATCTATTTTATTGGTCAGTGCAAACAGCACTGTTTGTACTTCTTGCCGCTGCCACAGGGACACGGCTCGTTGCGGCCAATCTTGATGGGGGCCACCACCGGCTGAGGTCGTGCCGGGCGTTCACTACGTTGTGCCAGAAAGTGGGCATGCAGGATACGAGCGGCAAAGCGAGCCTTGCTGGCTTGCTCTTGCAGATGTTCATTGCTGATCGCTTCGAGCGATGTAGGCATTTTCTCCAGCGGTTCACTGATCATCGATAGTGCAGCAGCTTCCGGGGCCGGTAGCGTGGGCCATGGCTCCAGTTCAAGACCTCCCAGGTAACCACCACACCAGTCGTGGATCAGCGGAACCCACTCACCGTGTCGTTCAAACTCCGGTGCCACCGGGAAATAGTCTTCTGCCGCATAGGTCAGAGTGGTCGCAATGTCGTTGCTGTGGCGCATCACCAGGTCGATAAAGCGTTCCAGTTCGGCTTCGCTTTGCCACTCGGGTTGATCCTGCTCACCACCCCAGATCGCGTGGAGCCAGGTGCTCGGCATAATGAGGTGGGGGCCAGAGACCACCGCCGTTAAAAAGCCATCGAGCATCGACATTGAGGCAATGCTGTTTTCACTGCCGTAGCGCTCAAGCAGCGCCTCCAACTCATCGAACTCTTCATCACTCAAAATTTCAAACGATTGCATTTTTACCAACTCCACTAATCCATCTGTTTGGGCATGGAGTAGAATATTGTTGACTAAATGTCACCACCCACCCCTTTGAATTTCTCAATAAACGCCGCGATCTTCTGGAAAACGATCTGTTTCTTGGTCAGATATTGCGGGTTTAGCGGGCTCATCTTGGGCAACAGTGAATTGAGTTCGGTGCCGTTTTCGCTGGCGAATTCGCGCTTGAGCGAAGTACTGATATAGCGCTTTGCCGCTTCCACATTCAGATTTTCAGAGCTGATCAGCTCATCGGCTTCTCGTCGTTGCTCAGCTTGAGCAAACGCATAGAAAGCTTCGATGACACTTGCGGCATCACCAATCTGGTCCAAGTCGGTTTGATTGATAAAATCGACCAGCAGGCTCTCCTTGGCTCGATTGCCAAGGCTTGCACGGATCAGTCGGCGCACTTCGTCTACCAGCTCTGCTTTGCTTCTGGTTTTCTTGTTGTGCTCATAGATCAGCTCAAGTATGTAATCGAGGTTGATCTCCTGGGATTTGAGCAGATCCACCTCAAAGACGATGTCATCCCAATCGATGGTCGATTTGTCTTTTTCCTCTGCTGATTTTTGCCGACGCTGCCAATCTCGGATGTCATTGTAAGTAGAACGGTAGTCCTGGATCGTGCGTTCGGCTGGCAGGCGAATGGTCTGCAACTCGGCAAGCTTTGCATCATCCAGATAGTGTTCGGCTTTGAACGCCTCGACCGCTTCAGGATCGCTCATATCTACGCTTTGCAGGGCCTTCAGGCTAGCAAACTCGTCATAGTTTTGTAGCAGGTTCTCAACGCGCAGATACTCGCCAAAGAGTTTCGCGAACGCTTTTTTGTCGGCCTCTTTCTCAATGGCCGCAGGATCAGGAAAGCGCTGCTCCAGCTCGCTGACCACATCCATAAAGCCGCGCCGTGCTTGACCGGTTACGAGATCGGTAAAGCCTTCCATGTACTCCTTGTAGCTCTTTTCCAACACCACATTCTTGGTGTTCTTGTCACCGAACAGGGTGATGGCGTCGATGGTCGCCTGCTCCAGATCGCGGAAGGTGACGATATTGCCGAAGGTTTTGGTAGCGTCAAAAATGCGATTGGTGCGCGAGTAAGCCTGCATCAGTCCGTGGTAGCGCAGGTTCTTGTCTACAAACAGAGTGTTCAGCGTGGGGGCATCAAAGCCGGTCAGGAACATGCCCACCACGATCAGCAGATCGATCTCCTTGGCCTTAACCTGTTTGGCCAAGTCACGGTAATAGTTCTGAAAACCATTGCTGTCCACGCTGAAATTGGTTTTAAACAGCGCGTTATAGTCTGCGATGGCCGCGTTTAAAAACTCCTTGGCACTGCTATTCATGGCAGAGACATCAAAGCTCTCATCCTCAATGTCACCCACTGCATCCTGCTCTTCATTGGCGGAAAACGAGAAAATAGTGGCAACTTTAAGGGGCTTATTGCTCTTTTGCTGCAACGCCTTAAACGATTCGTAGTAGAGCTTGGCCGCCTCCACGCTGCTCACCGCAAACATGGCATTAAAGCCTTTGGCGTTCGCTTGCAGGCGATGGGTCTTTTGCCGGAAGTTGTTCAGGATGTACTGGGTGATCTCACGAATGCGATCCGGATGTAGCAAAGCCTGCTTGTTTTCCGCTGCGCTCAGCTTCTTCTCATCCTTCTCTGTTTCGATGGCTTTGAACTGCGGGCGAACATCGTTGTAGTCCACCTTGAACTTGAGTACTTTTTCATCGCGAATGGCATCGGTGATGACATAAGAGTGCAACTCGCGGCCAAACACACTGGCGGTGGTGTCTGCGCCTAGCGCGTTCTGCGGGAAGATGGGCGTGCCGGTGAAGCCAAACTGATAGAAGCGTTTGAATTTCTTCTTAATGTTCTTCTGTGCCTCACCAAATTGGCTGCGATGGCACTCATCGAAAATAAAGACCACCTGCTTGCCGTAAATCGGCAAGTCGGCCTCGCTCTTCATCAAGTTGTTGAGCTTCTGGATGGTCGTGACGACGATCTTGTTGTCATCCTTGTCCAGATTGCGCTTCAGGCCCGCTGTGCTGTCTGAGCCATTGACGCTATCGGGTGAAAAGCGCTGGTACTCCCTCATGGTCTGGTAATCCAGATCTTTACGGTCCACCACGAAAAATACCTTGTCGATAAACTCCAGTTCGGTGGCCAGTCGCGCCGCCTTAAAACTGGTCAAGGTTTTGCCTGAACCTGTAGTGTGCCAGATATAGCCGCCGCTTTCGGTATTACTCCAGTTCTTTGTCTGATATGCACTGTTGATCTTCCACAGAATGCGCTCGGTGGCGGCAATCTGGTAAGGGCGCATCACCAGCAAGGTGTTGCTGATGTCGAACACCGAGTAATGCAGCAGCACATTGAGCAATGTGTGTTTCTGAAAGAAGGTTGCAGTAAAGTCCTTCAGATCCTTGATAAGCGCGTTGTCCGACTTCGCCCAATTCATGGTGAAGTCGAAGCTATTTTTATTGCGTGCTGTGGTATTGGCAAAATAGCGACTATCGGTGCCGTTGGAGATGACAAACAGCTGTAAATATTTGAACAAAGAGTGCTTACTGTTAAAGCTTTCTTTGCTGTAGCGGTGGACCTGATTAAAGGCTTCGCGGATCGCCACACCACGTTTTTTAAGCTCGATCTGTACCAGTGGCAGACCGTTCACCAGGATCGTCACATCATAGCGATTGGCAAGGCTGCCGGTTTGTTCAAACTGCTTGATCACCTGTACCTTGTTGCGGACGATGTTCTTCTTATCCAGCAGGTATATGTTTTTAATTCGACCATCATCAAAAACGAAGTCATGGATATAGTCATCGTGGATCTTGCGGGTTTTATCGACGATGCTGTCGCTGGGCTTATCGAGGAAGGTCTCAACAAAACGCTGCCATTCGCCATCAAGAAACGCTACGTTATTGAGTGCTTGCAGCTGTTCCCGTACATTGGCGAGCATTTTTGTGGGGTTATTCAGGGTGGGCAGGAACTCATAACCTTGATTGGCAAGATCCTCAATTAGCTCGTGCTCCAGATCACTTTCGCTCTGATAGCTTTCAGCAACCGACCATTCCTTAGTGTATTTATCCAGCACGATAAATTTGTTGGATTCTGCGATGGTTTTATAATCAGCCATTTTGGTGCTCCTGCTGCCAGTAGCCATAGTTGCTCTTCAAATGCTCGAGCAAAAATTTGACAATCGCTTTCTCAGCTTGCGTTGGCTCTGCAACGGCTTCGTTCGATAGCGTGTTGTGGCTTGTGAAATTAATTATTCTGCTTAGATAAAGTTGCTTATCATCCGGCAAGAGTTCTGACCATTTGGGGTAACCCAAAAAGCTGGCTGTTTTCTCATAGAGGTTTCGCAGCAAGGTGAAATGAAACCGTTCAACCCTGTTGTCCGCAATCGCCTGCTCAATGACCTGCTTCAGGTGCAGATGGTAGGAAAAGCTCTTGTTGGAGTCACCGTGCTTCACTGTCAAGTCGAATGTGCCGTCTTCATGGCGATCTAGGAGATAACAGCCCTCATTTTTGCCTTTTTTGCTGAGTTCTAGTTCGTTGTGAAGGACGTTGTAGAACAGCGGGCTGTGTGTGGTGATGATGAACTTAAGATCGGACCGGCTTGATTTGATCAACCCTGCCACGTTAACTGCTAACTCGATCAAGTGGTTCTCATCCAGTGAGCTCACGGGGTCATCAACAAAGACGTAGGTCAAATTATTGAAAACATGGGTGGAGCGGTCAGTGACCTCTGGGATGTTTAGCTCGGAAATAACCTGCTCCAGCAGGGTATTGAAAACACTCCAGATAAAGTTACTTTCCTCACCTTTGGAAATTTTGATATGGGGTTCTTGTCGAGTATTTCCGCGCTCGAATGAAAAACTAACCGATGAAAAATCCGCACTGAACTGCGGCGTCAACTTCTCGCTCGTGTAACGCTGAAAGGTGGTGATAATGCTCTGGTCCTGGCCTTGCTCTTCGAGCACCCATTTGGTGAAAGCATTTGGTTGGATTTTCAGTTTCGGCTCTGCATCCTGCCCCAGGTCGTTGTCCCAGTAAAACAAGTCTTCAGTGAAGGCGCTGTAATAAAGAATCTTCTTGTCGGCCAACTCCGACGATGGCGCACTATCATCTTCCTCCTTCGGCGCAATCAGTTGCTTGAACTCTCGCGACAGGCGCGTTTTGCCCGTACCGTTGAAGGCGTAGATCAGTTGCACTTTCTTGTTGGTATCTTTTAACTGCTGGGCGATGTCGGTCAGCCTCTTACCCATGTTACACCTCTACCCCTTCCTGCTTGGGAAAGCTCAGCAACAGATCGCGGTAATACGCGTATTGTTTTTGACGCAGTTCGATTTCGCGGGGCAGACCCTCGGTGAGGGAGGTGGTCAAGGCATCGAATTTGTCGAGGATGGCGACGATGCGGGCTTGCTCGGCAAGTGGTGGAAAGGGGAGCTTCAATGCTTCAAAGGTGCCAAGATTTATATTACTCTGCGCACTGCTTTTTTCCCTCCCCTTTTCTTCAAGCTTGCGTTTGGTTGATTGAAGAAGGTATTCAACATAAGCAGAGGTTGTTTTTTCAGGGTCAGCAACAAAGCCGATTACGCTGTCGGGAAAGCAAGCATCAAAACCCAATATGGATGTTTCCGCGATATTTGCTGCAATTGTAATGCACAGTGTGCCCTTTGGCCACAGTTTGCTTTGCTGCAATCCAAAGTCGCTATACGTTTGGCTATGCGCCATAATGATGTGAGCCGCGTTTCTAATATCGCCCGTTTGTATAAATGGAACATCGCCTCCATACAGCCGCTCATCATTTCTAGGACGATGCTTGGATTTTCCGCGCCCAAAATCAATTGCCATTTCCGGCAACGTCTTCCACTCCACTTCTCCGTCTTCAAAACTCAACAACTGGTCGCGATAGTGGTTGTATTGCTTTTTACGTGCAGTAAGCTCGTTGGTAAGCTCGTTGGTAAGCTCGGTGAAGGTGTCCAGTATACGAACGATTTCGGCTTGTATTTTCAGCGATTTTTTGGGGTTATCTGGGCAAGGGATAGGGATTATTTTTGATGCATAATTGCCGATCCACTGGCGTTTGTGGTCGCCATCAACCAATTCACTTGGTAGTGTGTTCAGCCAATAATAAATATATTTAAGTAGCGTTTTGCTTTCATTGCTTGACGTGATCATCTTCATCGCAGATGACTTGGCCTTAAAATCAAAGTCTACCCATTTATGGGCGGTCGTGAAGTCATCGAAGATGATTACGGGATTTTCGGAAGCCTTATAAATTCCATCGACTTCATCCGTATAGCCAAGAACAAAAGTTTTCCCAGCTGTCAGAACGGGAGTTTTAAATTGAGCATTGTAATTTTTGGCCGCCACTAGGTATTTGGTCGGTTGCTCATATTTCGTCACATCCCCTAATGGAAGCCATTCAACATTAACACCATTTAGCAACTTTTCGATAAAGTCAACATGGCTCATGATTACAGCTCCTCTGTCTTGAATTCGCTATAACCTTCGTAGTAATAGCTGACATCAATACCCTTCATGAACAAGGCGCGGTCATCAATCTGGCTGGTGAGCGCTTGTTTAAGCAGCGCCTTTATTTCCAGGTCTTTCACTACGCTGCGCTGCATCGCAGAGAGGTATTCTTCTTTATCTACCAGGTTCCAATCCACGACTTGTTTAAGCGCTGCTTTGAGCATCAGGTCTAGCCAGATACGCGTAGCACGGCCATTGCCTTCGCGAAATGGGTGGGCGATGTTCATCTCGACATATTTTTCGATGACTTCATCAAAGGTGCGTTGTGGCATGCCATCGATATGCTTTAGCGATACGTCCAAATACATCAGTGGTGCAAAACGAAAATTCCCCTTGGCAATGTTGACATCGCGAATATTCCCGGCGAAGTGATAGATGTCACCGAAGAGATAGCCATGAATAAAGCTAAGCCCGGAAAACGTCCCTACGCCAGCCTTGTTAATGTCGCCAGAGTCGAAAAGTTGCTTAGCTTTTTGCTTACTGATTTTCTCCTCAGCTTTGGCAAGTTCAACCTGATTGGTGATGTTTAATTTATTCTCTAACATCATGCTACCTCTCCTTCGCTTTCCATGCCCTCGGTCGGTATTTCTTCAATCGTCGTCCCTTCGATTTTGGCAACAATGGTATCAATTTCTTTGCGCAGTTTATCAATGTTGGCAACCGTGGTTTTCAGCTCGATATTGAGCTGGCTGATATCCAGCACTTCACGGTTGTCTTTCGCTTCGACATAGCTGCTGACGGAGAGGTTGTAATCGTTGGTGGCAACCTGCTTGAGGGGCACCGATTTGGCGAAGTGATCGACATTGGCCTTGCTGTCGAACACCGCCATGATTTGCTCGATGTGCCTGTCCAGCAGCACGTTGTTATTAGTCTCTTTTTTGAAATAGTCAGGACCACTAGCATCGATAAACTGGATGGTTGTCTCTTTTTTGTTTTTGGCCAATACCAGAATGTTCACGGCGATGGTGGTGCCGTAAAACAGATTGGGTGCCAGCGAGACCACCGTTTCCACATAGTTGTTGTCCACCAGATATTGCCGGATCTTTTGCTCGGCCCCGCCACGGTAGAAGATGCCGGGGAAGCAGACGATGGCGGCGCGGCCTTTGGCGGAGAGGTAGCTGAGCGCATGCAGCACGAAGGCAAAATCGGCTTTGGATTTGGGGGCGAGTACGCCAGCCGGGGCAAAGCGGTCATCGTTGATCAGCGTGGGGTCGTCCGAACCTATCCACTTTACCGAATAGGGTGGGTTGGAGACGATGGCATCGAACGGCTTGTCGTCGCCAAAGTGGGGTTCGCGCAGCGTATCGCCGAGCTGGATGTTGAACTTGTCGTAGTTGATGTTGTGCAAGAACATGTTCATCCGCGCCAGGTTGTAAGTGGTGTGGTTGAGCTCTTGCCCGAAGAAGCCGTCGTCGATGATGTGGGCGTCGAAATGCTTCTTGGCTTGCAGGAGCAGCGAGCCGGAGCCGCAAGCCGGGTCGTAAATTTTGTTGACGCGACTCTGGCCATGCATGGCGAGCTGGGCGATCAGCTTGGATACATGCTGGGGGGTGAAAAACTCGCCACCGGATTTACCGGCGTTGGCGGCATAGTTAGAGATAAGGAACTCGTAGGCGTCGCCGAAGAGATCGATATCACTATCTTCAAAATCACCGAGATCCAGCTTGGCTACGCCATTAAGCACTGCTGCCAAACGGGCGTTTTTATCTTTTACCGTGTTACCCAAGCGGTTACTGGTCGTATCGAAATCGGCGAACAGCCCTTTGATGTCTCGCTCTGACGGGTAACCGCTAGCCGACGCTTCAATGTCGGCAAAGATATGCGCAAGATCGGTATTGAGGCTTTCATTGCTATTGGCATTTTTGGCCACGTTGGCGAAGAGATCGCTGGGGCGGATAAAGTAGCCCTTGGTCTTGATGGCATCCTCTTTGATTTCCGGGGTGATCACGCTATCGGGTATTTCTGCGTAGTTGACGCTGTCGTCACCGCCTTCGATGTAGCTGGCAAAGTTCTCGCTGATGAAGCGGTAGAAGAGGGCGCCCAGTACATATTGCTTAAAATCCCACCCATCGACAGCACCGCGAACCTCGTTGGCAATGGCCCAGATCTGACGTTGCAGGGCGGCGCGTTGTTGAATGCTTGTCATGCTGTGATTCCTGTGTGTCGCCTCGCAAGCCAGGAGGCGGAACTTCTAATGAAAATGATGTGCATCATACCGGAAAAATGACCCACATTCAGGTAACTGACGCCGTCTGATTAACATCGAAAATTGGTGGGAAGGCTGCTTGCCCAGTCTTCCCCCTTCCGCCTAAAGAGTGATGGTTGGGTAAAGCGCTACATAGACATAGCCATGGCTACCCAGGGTATCGGCTTCACAGGTGAAACCGCCGTGCTGTAGGGTGATGCGTTGCTGACGGCGGGCGTCCAGTTCGCCTGTCAGCAATTTGGCCTCCAGTTCCTTGATGATGCTCGGGAAGGCTGCTTCCAGTCGGTCTATTGCCTCTTCTGCCCATTCGCCAATCAATGAGGCTCGATCTGACAGAAAGTGCAGCCGGTGGTGCTCCTGGATAAGGCGAGCCCCAAAGCGGGGCGTCACGGTATGGGGCAAGCCCCATTGCGCAAAAATGCGGGTAGGTTGGTCTGGATCGGCAGGTTGTTGGTCATGGGTGTGGGTGGCTGTCATGGTCATGATTAGCGATACCTCATTTGAATGTCGATGATAGTGCCAGGCACGTTGTGGCGCTGTCGCAATCTGGTCAGATGCTCTGGGAGGTCGGTCAGGTTGGTCAGTCGTCCCCGGTAGAGCCTGGATAGATTGATGTAGTCGGGATGGCTCACGGTGATGGTCACCTGATGCCCTGGCTGCCAGCGGCCAAAGAGGCGGGCTTTGGCTTGCCTAATGGTGGTGATGCCGGGTGCTGGTAACGTCTGGCGGTTGCGTAGATGCAGTTTGTTAAGCTCGGGGGCATAGCGATGCACCTCGAGCCTAGTAATAAGACGGGTCATGTTCGGTGACTCCAGTAATGATGCAAAGAGCCAGCCTGTGAGGGCTGGCCCTTTATGCTGTTTGTGGATGAGTGGGGCTGGGTGGTTGTGTCTGTTGGTGCCGAGGCTGCAGAAAGCTGCCGGGCCGCAGTGACAGGCGCAGTGGCTAGTCGTTGTAAAACAGGATGTAGTTCACCCCGGCTTGCGTTGCTGCTGCGAGCAAGGGCTGTAGCGTTGGCGGGTAGGCATCGAGCTCCAAGGCCAGGTTCAACATATATTCGTAGGCGGAGCCATCCTTCATGCCGACATGTTCATGGGAGGCCATACGCTTGACCCATTGCCATTCGGGCACCAAGTCTGCGTCATCGTAATCGCCAACTATGGCGCTCATGGCGACATCCAGCATTTGCATCACCGGATGGCCTGCCAGTGGGTTCGTTGTTGCAGGTAGGGGGTTAGTCATTGAGCCGTTCCTTGTTGTCTGGGCGTCACGTTACAGCGGATTGATAACCGGCTTGCAATTGAGCCGGTCCAATAGATGCAGCGAGCCGTACTGGGCCACCAGTCGGTCTATGGCCATCTGGGCACAGGCTGTTCTGCTGGGCTTATTCTCAGGTATTGCGTAACGCGCAGTGAGCCAACCACCGAGCAGCGCGATGCGGTAGCCACTCGGAATGTGGGTGAGTGACGTTCCTATGCCCCTCCCGTGAATGAGGAAAGGCACGGCCTGTCCGCCGATGTCGATATCCATGCGCTGGCCCTTCTGCTCGAAGGTGGTGAGCTCACCGGTTTGCGGGTGTTTGCCGGGGACTCTGATGGTGATGTGCTTGGCCATCTCACACCTCCGGCTTGGTTTCAAAATGGTGGGTCACAATGCCCGCTTCCGGGTCAATGCTGATAAACGCCGGGGCTTGCGGGTGGTGCTGGTAGAGTCGCGCCAATTCAGAGCGAAAGGCTTCGATGTTCGGCGCAATCACATGGTGGGTATCCCCCTCGGCATAGGTAAAGGTCTCCAGCTTCTCGGTGTTAATCCAGATGCCGAAATACCAGGCATCCTCCTCGGTGTCGTATTGCTGCCAGCCCTGAGCCAGCAGTGTCCGGTCGTAATAGTAGCGGTCTGCCTGATGGCTACCCCGGTCTATGCGGCAGCCGGTCACGGTGAGCTCAAGCGGGATTCGTCCTGCCTTGTGAGCCTTCTTGACCCGACGCAACAGCTTGAGGGCCTTGGCTCTGCTACGGCTATTGCCTTGCGGATGCGGCTGGGCGGCTCGCAATGTGAGATGGGTCATTATCCTCGGCGCAGTGTTGTGGTTGAGCTGGCCTATCGCCGCTGTTATCTGCCGAGCGGACAGGGTTTTGTAATCACGCAGGTCATGCATGGTGGATTCCTTAAAATGCAAACAGCCCCTCGGAGTGAGGGGCTGTTTAGGGGGCAGTTGTGGGGGATTGTCTACAGCGATTGCTTGAGACGGTTGATATCTCGCTGATAGCGACGGCGGTGGCTGCGCCAAATCACCCGCTCAGCAGCAGCCTCCAGCAGCGCGGTGGTCACGGTACGGGGCAGAACCAGATTTGCCCTGTCCCACTTATCCAGCTCCAGCACGCCGGTACGCGCTAGGCTGGCTAGTTGTGCATAGAGTTTGCCGGTCAGCTCCAGTGCGATGAACTCCTCTATATGGGATCGGAGCCTGGCGATAGCGTCCTCTGGCGCCATGGGAGATGCCCTGGACGTTGTTGTGGTCATGTATGGCTGCTCCAATCAGGCGCGTCGTTGCTGCCATGGTTGACGTAGGCCCCGACAATCCCCCGTTGCCACTCGCCTACCGGCTGACCAGCTGCATTACAGGGACAGCGAAAGCGGGCGAAGTTAATCTCTCGTGGCAGGTGCTCACGCATATCTCGTGGACTGACAAATAGCGTGGTCTTGTGCAGCACCGGGTTGGACGCTACCAGCGGGCCACCAATACGCCGCCCTTCCACATCGTGGGCATAGGCAAAGCCCGGTAGCATCAACTGTTGACTGATGAGCTTGGCAAGCCCTGAATGGGCGCACATGGCCTCCGCCACGGCGGCCTGGCTAAAGCTGTCGGTAAATTCGATCATGGTATTGCTCCTGATGAAGAAGAGAGTTAGTGACGGTTCTGGCCATCACATCTCTCCCCAGGGTGCTTGCTCCCACAGTGACAGCCGGGTCAGCACGTCTTGTGCGAGAGCCTGTTGCAACTGCTGTAGTACCTTCACAAGCCGAGGAGCCTGCTCAGGGCTCCCACTCCATTCACTCGATTGGTACAGGGCGCAGCAGGTGAATTTGTAGAGGGCTACCAGTTCGGCATCGGTGAGTGGCGCCTGATGGCAACGGTGCGCTGGTTTAAACGGTCCCAGCTTGGTAGAGCTACGCTGGCGTGGTTCCTGACGTCTCAGCTGATAGCGATGCCAGACCGCCCGTCGATTGGCGAGCATCATCAGCCGTACCAGCCGGTCTACCCGCCACGTCCAGGTGCTGGTCGTGTCTGCAGGCGGCAGCCACCAGAGGGATCGCAGTAACTCAAGGGTGTAGTGCGGTGGCATGGGGGCATTGCAAAAGCGGTGCAACTGCACGGCAAAGGCCTGGTAATCCTGGCGGTCAATCATGAAAGCAGACATGGGGATGACTCCTTGAAATGAAAAAGGCCACCTGCAGTGAGGTGGCCCTGTGGGTTGTATCGGGATATCCGGATCATGGTGTTGGTGGTGATGATCCGTGTGCGATGATCCGGGGAGGCTGGCGTGATCGATCATCTATGGTCATTCGGTGATCGGCGAAGATGTCATTCGAGATCACGGTGTACGAGGGCAGCATCATGATCGCCCGACGGCAGATGATCCGGGTTTAGGCACAGAGGGGTCCCGTGTCTGTACAGGGCTCAGCCACGGTGGTTGTGAGCGATCCCCCTCTGGCTGCACGTTGGGATAAGCCGTCTCGAACAGGATGGTGTAGAGGGCACAATCAATACCGTTGACGGCATCGTGATGCGGGTAATAGGGCGGTACGTCTCGGGAACGCTCGAAGTAGTCACCAAAGCAGCTAAGACATTCGCGTATCTCGATGGTGGAGCCATGCAGCAAGGTTTCTTCAAACTGCTTGGTATAAAGGCCGTCATCACGAGCCTTGGTGACGGCCTGCTCCAATAACGCCAGCGCATCCTCGTTGCAGGTAGCTGCCAGGCCATGGCGCAACTTGCCCAGCGTTTCCTCAAGGGTATAGGGGTTAGGTAATCGCATGGTGCTTGTCTCTTCTTGGCCTGATTAGTGCCGCAACTGATGCAACAGTGCATGAATGGCCTCGACACAGTCGGCTTGGGTGAGCTGATAACCGTTAGGCAGGTTAGCGACGATAGCGGGCTCTGCCTGCATCTCGACGTTGTCTGCAAGCCAGCAGCGCAGCTCGAGGAGGATATCGAGGGCAGTGAGGTGGGTTTTGCCTGGGGTCTGGTTCATAGTAGGCCTCGCTCGGCCAGCGAGACTAAACCCTCAGCGCCAACTACCAGATGGTCGAGCAGTCGCACATCCACCAGCGCCAATGCCTCTTTGAGAGCCTGGGTAAAGACCCGGTCTGAGTAGCTGGGTTCCGGGTCACCACTTGGGTGATTGTGTACGGCGATGATGGCCCCACAGTTGAGTATCAGGGCCCGCTTGACCACTTCCCGTGGGTAGATGTTGGCGCTATCGAGAGTGCCGCGAAACAGCTCCTCAAAGGCAATCACCCTGTGTTGGGAGTCAAGGAACAGGGCGCCAAACACTTCGTGCTCCCGGTCCTGCAGCAGGGTTTGTAGTCGCTGGGCGGCCTCCGTGGTACTGGTGATGGCGGATCCTTTAGCCAGGCGTTTGCGGGCAATCTGGTTGGCGATGCGCAGCAGGTCTTGCTCGGTCACCGGCTCGGTGACGACATAAGTGCCGGGGCATTCTCCGGCTTTGAGTTTGTGGTAACGCATGTTGGGTCTCCTGAAAAAGAAAGACCCCGGCAGCGCGAGGCATGTCGGGGCTAAATGCAGAGAGGTTGTTGGTTCAATTTGAGGGTAGTTCAGTTGGTCGTGGTGGGGCCTGCTGTAGCTGTGGGTCTCTCTTCACCGGCATCAGCGATTCGGGGACCAGTAAAGCGAGTGGGATAGCGAGTGCCACACTCAGCCGTTCTGCCAGTTGGTAGGACGGACCTAAGGTGTCGTAGTCAGCTACCCAAGTGGCCAGGGCCAGCCCGCTGGCCTCCACGGCCCGCAGATAAACGCTGTAGCCCTGTACGGTCAGGCCACTGTCACGCACCACCTGCGTTTCTCCCTCTCGGTTAATCGCTTCAAGCTCAACGGCTATCGGTTGTTTGGGCATCTTGCGCCTCCTCTTGCGGTAAGGGGTCACTCTCCACGCAATAGCCGTGATGGATGCAGGTACGCTGCAGTTCACTCAGAAAGCGCCCCAGCACACGGGGCTGCTCAGAGAGCGGGACAGGTCCTGCTTGGCAGCGCCAGAAACAGCGGCGTTTGGAGTCCACACAGATTTCATCCACGGGCTGGCTCATGGTGCGCCAGTCCTCGGCATTGGTGAGGGAGAGCAGCAGTTCGTTAGTCATCACACACCTTCTACTCCCCGTTGACGGTGACGGTGAAATACCCCAACCGGGTGTAGCTAATGAAATTGCTCTGCCACAGGGCAAACAGTTCCCGCGCTTCCACACCGGGCAGTGGTCCCCAGCCCTGCAGATAGTGCTCGTCGCAAGAGAGGTTGAAGTCGAGCTCCTTGCAGAGCTCGGTATCCTGGCCCAGGCCCTGATAGCTGAAGTCGGTGATGTAATCGAAGACCCAACCGTGCAATCCCCGAATAAGCCGCAGCTCAACCGGATGGACGCCACCCGTTTCGGGACTGTAGCCGGGGCTGCGAAAGTTGAGGGTTAGGGTCGAAAGGTTGGTGAGGTCGAGCTGTTGTTCCCGCGCGACGCGGCGCAGCAAGTCAGGTAGCTCAGGTGAAATCGGCAGGGCTATCCCTGCCAAGTGAAATGGCATGGTTATCATGGTGTGTCCTTTTGGTATCGAGTGTGAGGCGCATCAATCCCTGAACCAGCGCCAGGCGCGGTAGAGGCCGTAGGTGGCTGCCAAGGGCGCCGCCAGCGAGGTGGCCGAGCTCCCCAGCAACGCACTGACTACTGCGGTCGCAGCGGTTGTCGCTGACGGGTTCAGTACCGTGCTGGTGGCCATGCCAGACAGGGCCGCCTGGGTGGGCTGCTGGGCCACGGTGCGAAGTGCCTGATGTGCGATACACCCCGTGACAATGAGCTGGTTAATCTGCTTGCTGTAGTGAAAGCCCTCGATGCACCAGAGCACGAAGTGCTCACAGTTGTTAAAGAGCGTGCTGTAGTGCGCCTCTCCAAGGCGGGAGTATGCACGGTCGATACTCTCCTCCCGGTTGTAGGCTCGTGCGCTATGGTGCTGGATGCGATAGCCCCTCCCTTGGCTAAACTCGGCAAGCGTGGTGATAGCTATCTGACCGGACTGTGTTCCGGCACTGACCCCTTGGTAATGGATGACCAGATGGTCCCCCAGATAGAGACCGTGGTGCTGGTAACCGGTGCGGGGGGAAACGAGGTGGTCTCCCGGTTGTGGTAATGGCATGAACAGTTCCTTAAATAAAATGCGGCATAAAACAGAGGGCACCCGAAGGTGCCCTGATGGTGGTGAATGTGTGGCGGCTGGTGGTCAGGACTGCTTGCGCAGCGTCAAGCTGTTGGCATCCCATACCCAGCGCTGACGGGGGTTGCCGGGCAGGTCGAGGGTGAAACCGTTGGGGGCAGGGGTCAGCTTGCCTTCATCGCTACAGGAGCCAAAGGGTTGTGAAAGCATGGTCAGCACACCAGTCTGAGCGACAGCCAACTGATAGAGCACCGGGCATGCCACACCGCCACTGTGTAGCTCAAACAAGGCCGCCTGCCCATTGGCCAGCGGCAATCGGTGCGTGAGCTTGATGGCATCATATTCATCGGAGCGCAGCAGCAGTTCATCCCCATACCGGATCTCGATGTTGTAATCGTCATTTTTCACGATGGTAAATGACGCGGTACTTGATGCGGCTGACGAGGGTGCAAAGGAGGGTTCGAAGTAACGGCTACCATCCGAGTAGGTCAGCATCATGCCGTTCAGTGAAACCGGCTGGCTGACACTGGGGATGAGCCTTGGCTCATCTTCATCCAGCGGCATCAGCATGATGCGTTCCCCTTTCGAGGTCTCTATCCAAAACTGCATGCTGGCGAAATTGAGGGTGCCCTCAACGTTGGCCGGTACCCGTTTAGTGACCGTTGGCACAGTGAATTCAGGCGCAGCCCAGCTCGGTAAGGCAAGCAGTGATAACCATATGCACCACAGTGCCAGCTTGATTTTTTCTGTCATGTCACTCTCCAGAGGAATTATTCAATGGTGTAAGAGGCATTGCCCAGATTGGTGAAAAGGGTGACCTCCCTCAATCGGCACGGCTCGGTCATGACCAGCCGCCAGCTTTCGGTGTAATTGAGCTTGAGTGGGAAATAGGTTCCTCCCACCGACCCCATCAAGTCACTGCGCAGCATCACCCGGCATTTACTCTTGCCGCCATTGATCAGCACTTTTTGAATGGTGACTTGATCGTTGAGCGAGGTGACGACGATCTGAGGTCGCCCAATAGCGGTGTACTCCACGTCTAGATCGAATTCTGGGCCATCGGCAGACTCTGCATTGCAGGCACTCAGTGATAGGCCACAGGCCAGCAGTAAGGGATAAAGCAGTGTGCGATTCATGATCTCTCCTTAATAAAAATGGCAAAAGGATGCCTGACCGACAAGGCAAGCCTCTCGGATAAGCGGGGTAATACAGGTAACGTCAGCGAACGTGCTGGCAGTTAGCCAAGCGCAACTGAAGAAAGTGGGCTGGAATTTACGTCGTGTAGAAAGCACTCCTTTCAAATATCAATCTATATATTCAAACAACATCAACCCAATTGGTTGAGCATCAACCATTTTCGCCCTTAATGTCAACGAGTCCATGGTCAAGCATACGTGCGGACTGGAGGACTTATGACAGACGTCAACTTTGAAGAACTGGCCAAGAGCGTAGGTAAAGCGATTGGACGGCAACGCCAACAAGTGGGGCTGACCCAGGAGCAAGTCGCAGAGCACCTGGATATCGGGATGGAAGCGGTCTCCCGGATGGAGCGGGGAAAAGTGGTGCCGACCGTAGTGCGCCTGGCACAGTTGGCCCAGCTGTTTGGCTGTGAGCTTGCAGACCTCCTGCGTGAGACCAGCAACCGCCCTACAGAACAAAGCATTGTACTCAGCCAGCAGTTGGCCAAACTAAATACAGCTTACAGATAGTTGGAGGTGGTTGATAAGCTGGTAGTACGACTGGCTCATTAATCCCTCTCAGTGAGCATCAGTCACTCAATGGCACCCGATGCCCAGGCCGATAACTTGGAAGGCCGCAATGACGCTTCCAAGCATACTCACAGCGATATGTGTTTGCTCTCCCCTTATGATATCTATCTGAGAAACTTTTCAATCGGACAGACAAGGAAATAACTGTGATCTAACGAGACGGTACTTGGAAGCCTCACCCATTTATCTATATCAATGGGAAAAACTTTACCCAGTATTTTTTGCTTGCCCATGACCATGTTAACTGGTCAATTTAACTATATGTGAGTTATTCCTAACGGCGTATCGGAGAGGGGCTGTTCGCGTAAAATTCATGGCATTTAGTCGCATAGCGAACTACTTGTTGTTGGCATTTCATTCTGATGTGGTTCGTTAATTGAAGCGCAGCTATGACATTGATGTCAATACATCACAGATCCACCAATTTAACACTGCCCTCGTAGTCATCAAGCAATTTACAGTACGGTGGTCAACAGTAAATTATATTTCACAAAATCCACGACTAGGATTTTAAGCATTTGATCAACACGTGCTTGTTCTCAACGATGGCGACCATCTTTGGGCTGTCCTCTATGTCCAACGCAAAGTATTGTTTTTCGCTGGATCTTTATAAAAGAGTTGTACCTCATAGTGTTATACCACGTTAGACGATGATTATTAACGCTAGGTGGATTGGGTATCGGAACACTTTGCTGTCACTGGCGTGGTGAGTATATAGAAGGAGAAAATAAAATGAAACATGAAGGTGCTTGGTGCAATGAACGATTTCTACGGTTTTAAATAAAACATTCAAGAATTATTGTGGATGCAAGATATTATTGAGGCTCTAAGGGGGCTTACTGGTGGTGATTGATGTGTAGATGAAGCCTATATCTTAGGCTGACTTTAACAGCAGCAGTAAGAATGTTTGATTATCAAAAAGTATATTTACATAGATTGATGCTGTTGTGCCTCATGTGAGGACCATGATTCCAATTCAATGAGGCGCTATTAGAGGAATTCACAGATACTTTTGATATTTGTATCTGAAAGTATCTGGAGAGGACTGGGGGGGGGCGTATTTCATAGGCAGCAGATGCTTCACTAACATAGCCGAAGAGAAAGAACCAAGAAACAGAAAAGATGTAAGGAGGTGTGGCACCGTAACATCATCGATGCCTCATTCCATAGTTTACAACAACCTCGCCCATGAAATTATAACTAATACTTTAAAATTATTGTCGCAGGTGTGTGATAGCTACACATCTGAAAATATTCATGCACTAGTTACAGGATGTAAAGGATGTTGATACCTGAACAGTAACTCTACGACCTTAGTTTTCTTACCCAATGCTATAATGTTTTCAACATTATCTCCAGGGACAGAGAAAAAGAAAATAATGCTTAAATAATCCAGTAGACATACCCCGAGAGAAGAACCTGCAACACAGTGGATTAGATTATCAGTTACATCTGTCATAGATATATGTTTTCCTCTAATTAAATCTCTTACAAAAATGTCAGGTTTTACATCAAAGTGTATTTCTTTAAGCGCAGCCAAAATGTTTCCTGATATTGTATTTAGCCGTGTCAATAAATCGTGATTGATTAACGCTGATGCATAATTAATATCTTTAAGATTTGCTTTCATCATACCTTGATCTGCGTAGTCTGTAAGAAGGTTGTAATGAGTGGTGTGCCGTGCTATGGTGAAATTATAACAGTAGATTGCTTGTGCAATAATAGAATTATACGTATTGCCACCAAAAATGAGAGAGTGTTCTATATACTCAACTTCAGAAAGCCATGAGATGTCATTCTCTATTGATACATGAAATGATGGAATGATAGGGATTAAAACAATCCCTTGATGATTTATAATGTCGTTGACTTGAGGCATTAATGACATATGCTTTACTTCTTCTCTTTTAAGTCTGAGCATCAATCCGACTTTAAGCACTGCCAATGAATGCTTAATAAACCCAAACAATGGAAGACTTTCATGCTGCACATTATTAATTATATTTAATGCAGCATCAGGCTCATTACGTTTTATGCAGTCAAGTGCCTCAATGAGAGGTATGTATTGCATAAAGAATTTTTTAAGCTTATTAGGTTCATCATGCATTAATTTAGTGATGGATTTTACATTAACATTATTAAATATGAGAGTGTGTGCTTCAAAGAGACTATCTTTAGTATCTGATGAAGCTCCACCATCTATAATATCCATAGGAATGCAAAATTTAGGAGGAAGTGAGATCATCTTACCTAAATATGACTCTGCTACCAATAATGGCATCAAATCGTGCTCTATATTAGATAGAATGCAAAACCCAAATAATTCAAATATGTGATATGTTATTTTTTCTAAATATACCCTCCTTTTACTGCTTGTAAATATTTCCAGTGTATTACTATCATGCAAGTAAATGGATGATTCATTAAGAATTATATTGTCATAGTTTTCACTCAGTGCTGCATGAACACTTGAATGTAAATCGTCAAGTAGTGGGTCTTGTTTCTCAATAAGAATGTTATATGTGTTGTATAAATGAGCAATCATGCCTGTTTTATTTGCTATGTCCTGCAAGATTATTATGGCAGTGTAAGCAGAGATTATTGGTTGTATGCTGAATAACGAAGTGTCAATATTCTCACGAGAAAGCCTTTCACTACAAAACTCAAGTTTATCATGTAGTTTTGCACATGTTTGGTTGCCTTTCTTATAAAACTCCCCTAAATAAGAAAGTAGTTCTGGCATTAACAGGCTTGCATTGCTTAAATTGGTTTTTTTTAGTATTTCAGAATGTTTTTCGAAGTGATGCTGAATATATTCCCGCATATACCGCTGAGCCGTATTTTTGTTGAGTTTTTGTGTATCCCCATCAAGGGAAACTAAATTTTCCATGAAAAGGAGACGATCAAGATGATAATAGATAGAGTGTTCATTCGCATGCATTTTAAAAATATGGATGTCGACACACACTAAAGGGATTAATGCGTGGTTAATGTAATTTTCAAGTGGTTCATCGTAGAATACATCAAAAACATTAGGTTGCCTTGCTATAGCAGTATATATATTTTCAACTATATCAAAGTGATTGGACATCATTTCTGATGGTAAATTGCAGCCTATGTGCAGGCACCTAATTATTTTCTCTAACCTTGGCAAGCAATTTTCGTGGTCTGTTTTTGATAAAACTACATTTTGTAGTTCTTTACGGTGTGAATCAAAACTAGCTTTGCTAGCCTCCTCGTTTGGGCGAGCTTTGGTCCTGAGCCCAAGAGTTTTTTCAATCGAATAGATTAGCGCTGCGAAGGGGTGCTTTTTCATGATTTACCTTTTGGGTCCGTAGTTTGTCCCCCTGACACGTTACCCCGAGGTCCACCATAATGCGAGCTCATCCACTCAGACGTTAGAAGGACATCACGTAATGCAAGAAGTAATAGACCGCATCATTAGGATGCCGGAGCTTACAAAGATGATTAGCCTCGCTAGATCAACAATCTATGACAAGCTAAACGCCAAGTCTGCTCGGCATGACCCCAGCTTTCCCAAGGCGATAAAGCTTGGCAAGTCAGCCATAGGCTGGCGTCAGAGCGAGGTCAATCGATGGATCGTAACCAGGTCGCAAAGTAGTCAAATCATGGAGGTCAAAAATGAATCAACATAGAGCCATTGAAGATGTCATCGAGAGGTTAGATAAGTCCCTTTGGGATCCACTGGATGTCGTCGCCTATAGAACAAAGGCCCCGAGATTTATGATCTTGACTCAAATGTTGTCTGTAATGGCTATCGCATCGCAGCAGTTGGTAGATATTAGCCCCAAAAGCGAAATGAAAATCCCGGCATCGCTATACATTCTAATTCTAGCGGCTTCTGGTGAGAGAAAAAGTACGGTCGATAAGCTTCTCATGAAACCAGTTCGTGAATTTGAAAAATGCTTGGCTGAGCAGGTAGATGCTGCACAGCAGAAATATCAGATCGAACTGGAATTGTGGAATATGAAGAAAAAAGTGTTAAGTAAGGAATTAAATGAGATGTGTAAAAAAGGTGATGAGCAGCCCATTTTAATAGAGGCATGGCACACTCACCATACAAATATTCCTATAGCTCCGGTAGTTAAGAGGATTTTAGCTGAGGATATAACAGTCGCAAAGCTGAAGTCGATGTTATCTAGGAAGAATACGTCATTAGCTCTGGTGTCCGATGAAGCTGGGACACTACTGTCGAGTGACTTGATGAAAGATAATGCATTGTTTAACTCACTATGGTCAGGTCAAACTATACGTGTTGACAGAGCCAATGCCCCTGAAGTTCATATTGAAGGTGCTCGTTTGACTTTGAGCATGCAAATCCAGCCTGATATATATAGAACATTCAGAGATAGTAATGGTGATGCGATGAGGAGCTCTGGATTAGACGCTCGAATTCTACTGTGTGAGCCTGAGTCAGAGATTGGCTATCGTCAAGAAGATAGAGATGAGAGCGCATCACTAGATGATAAAATTAAATTAGGTAGATTTAGCTCAAGGATTGATGCATTACTGCAAGAAGGGCTCGAGATGAGAGCACAAGGCAAGGAACGTCATTGCCTGAATTTAACAGAGAGTGCTAAGAAAATTTGGAATGACAAGTTTAATGACATTGAATATGCAATGAGGGGTGGAGAATATTTGGAACACTATAAAGATTTTGGTTCAAAGTTTATGGAGCAGGCTTCGAGAATCGCGGCGGCACTTCATGTATTCAAAAATACAAATTATAGAAATGTGCTTGTGACTCATGAAACTATGCAGACTGCTATTGAACTGGCTGAAATATACTTGCATCAAGCATTGATAATATTTAGATCGCCCGAGGCTAGGGAGTTCGTGGACGAGACACATGTGAATAAGCTACTGGAGTGGATTATTCATAACTGGGAGAATGTGTTGCTTTTAAAAAGTAACATTAGACGAAGTGGCCCACATTGTGTTCGTAATCCGGGTAAGCTAGAAGATGCAATAGAAGTTCTTATTGCTCGAGGAGATATCATTTGCTTTAAAAAGAAATCGTCAATCTATATCTCTTTATCTTGGAAGAAATACCCTAGGCTTGTTAGGCGATCGTTGGTACGCACCAGCGATATGATTTATGTGAACGAACTTGTGGAGTATCGTGGAAGACGCCATTTAGGAATACCATCAGTTGAACTTTTTGAGAGGCCGTTGATAGACATGAGAAATAAACTGCGACACTAATGGTTCAGTATTAACTGATTGCAGTACTCCGCTTAAGTAACTTAAGAGTGTTGTTATATAGGGCAGTATCATAACTGCATCTGAATTAGGAACCCTATGTTTATGTTTTAGTGTATATATCGATTTGATTGAGTTGTGAGTTAGGTTATTTAAGTAAGACATGGCTCGGTATATGTATTATATATAGCAATACATACACTATTACATGCATCCATAGCCATGCACACTACTAACGATGCATATACGCTATGCAATCTAACGATGGGGTAGCGTGAAGACTACATGCCTCTAAGCATGTGCCACTATGGATAGCATCCAGAGCATGGTGTATTTGATTAAGCGAAAATATATTTATTTAATTCAATAATTATACCTCCGAGTTTATTAACCAAGATAGGGACTCCTATGTTGAATCACTTAAAAAATTCAGTGTTGAAGATGAAAGCGCTTACTCGTTTATACGCATACAGTTATGGCCCTATGAATAGTACTTATTTGAGGCGTAGCTTAGATGTTGTGTCCGGTACTCTGGCTAGGTATCCTCGTGTTTATGCTCTGCGTGTGGATCTGCGTTTTGCTAGTGAGTCGCCTGAAGATGATACTGATACGCTGACTTGTTTACAGCGTTCAGATTCATCAGTGATCACTCGCTTTATGGAGTCACTGAAAAGCCAATTACGTGCAGACCATTATCGTCAGAAACGGCGTGGACCTCCGTCACTACCAACCTTTATCTGGTGCCGGGAGCAGGAGTCATCGGCTGCACCTCATTACCACGTGATGCTGCTGTTTAACAAAGACGTGTATGCCTTCCTAGGGGATTACCAGGATTATGATGCCAACAATATGGGGACTAGGATCCAGAAGGCGTGGTGTAGCTCGTTGAGCCTCCCATACCCTGATAATGCAACGCTGGTTAACTTCCCTGTAAATCCACAATACAGGTTTGACCGTAACTCAGCGCGAAACTTAGATGACCACTTCAGCGCATTTCTATTTCGTCTCGCTTACCTGAGTAAGCAGAGTACGAAGGTTATGGATGGACGACGCAACTTCGGTTGCAGTCAAGTACGATAATATGCTTGAGCACATCAGTGCTCATTAGTATGCTATAGAACAATCCCTGCGTATTTAATTAAAGGATATCTATGAGTGAATTTCTGAAAGTGCTATTGAACATCCGTAGCCTGCGGGCAGCATTGCGCGAGTTGTCTCTGGACCAGCTCAAAGAAGCCCACGAGAAGATTGAATCGATTTATCTGGAGCGTCTGGAGCACGCAGAGAAAGAGCAAGCAGCCAATGCAGAACGTCAGCAAAAGCTGGCTGAGTTCCAAGCGATGTTGGCTCAGGCTGGTATTGACCCGACTGAGTTGGTAGGCTGTGCCCCAGCAGCAGCGACTGCGGCTAAAGCGAAACGAGCACCTCGGCCCCCGAAATACCGTTATGTTGAAAATGGCGTAGAGAAAACCTGGACCGGTCAGGGCCGTACACCCAAGTTCTTGGCTGAGCAACTCGAGCAAGGTCGTCAGCTGGATGAGTTCCTCATCTAAATAGACAAGGCCATGCCCTCACGGTGTGGCCTTTCTGTTTACACGCTCAGTGACCCAATCAATGACAGCCCTCGTCGCTACGAACCAGGAATACTCGGTAATGTTCTGTCGCATGACTGAGGTCAGCTCTAATGACATGATTCAAAACATCCTTTAGCATGCGCATGATGCTGGCTTAGCTCAGTAGGTAGAGCAACTGACTTGTAATCAGTAGGTCACCAGTTCGATTCCGGTAGCCAGCACCACGATCACCACCGAATTTCTCATAGCAGATCCTGATGCCCGCCATAAAAGACTTAGACGCAGAACGTACCGATTTGGATGCGCGATTACGTGAAGCCATTGATAGTTGGGACCCACGTCGCCCCAGGCGCTGGCTAGCGAAACATGGCGGTTGGCGAGTTGAAAAGCGCTCCCTCCTCACGCAGCGATATTGTGCGATACGCGACGAAGCCCAAGCCTTGCTGACAAGTTGCTAGCCTGGATGTTTGTTGCCATTCTCTGAACTAATCGTTCAATGGGTAATCCAACGTGCCTACCCATCACCCAGCGTAATGACGGAATGACATGTCTACCAATCCAAAGCCTCCCTTGCCACGTTACTTACAAGTAGCACATTGGTTGCACGAACAGCCGCTAACAATCAGTGCACGCGCCGCGCCGGCCGTATTTGGCATCTCGTCATAGTCCATTGTGCATATTCCGGTCGATCATGAATCAATGTTCAATTTCACCAGAATACTCAGATGATCCATTTCGGCACGGAGTGCAGTCTCGACGACGAGCGTGATCAGCTGTTGGGTGAGGGCCTGGAGACTGTTCGGACTTGATGTCTTTGACCCGCTCAGCGACCAGTGCTTTGAGCTTGTCTTGACCGATCCGCTTACCCACGAATGTTGCTTTTGAAAAAGTTACTTATTTATTCGTGGGAGGAGGCTACACAATTGGATTTACAGGCTTACAGGCTTACAGGCTTACAGGCTTACAGGCTTACAGGCTCGCCTCGTCATGACCATTGTTCTAATGAAGAATAACCGGATGTTTAAAGTCAATCGCGTTTTCTGCTTTCCCATAGAAACGAAAGCTCCTATTCGTTAGGTGTCCAACTCTCGTTATTCACTCCTCCAGACGTTTTTTATTGCCTATTAAGTTTCAGTCAGCGATGGGACTGCAGCGCGAATTCAACTTCGAAGTGCAATTCCCGATTAAAAATCAGGCTGCTTTCAGAAGTTCGTCAAAAACCACCTGTGG